>CBDUAX010000632.1:0-2860 GCA_965365235.1 uncultured bacterium | reverse complement strand
TGCATGAAGCCGTAGCTCTCGTCGCCCCACCCCACCAGCAGCCCGCTTTCGTTGGCGGTGAAGGCGGTCATGATCGGGATGATGATTCAGTCCACAGCTGTGACCTTCGGGGCGGTGGGAACACCGATTCTGGTGGGTGTGGCCGGTGGAGTGGGTGGGGAGGCTTTCGAAGCTCAGATGGCCGTGGCTGGACTGGAAATGCGGGACTTCCTCCGACTGGTGGCTGCCCGAGCGGTAGTCCTCCACGCCGTGGCGGGCACGTTGATGCCAACCTTCATGGTCGTGATGACCACTCGATTCTTCGGGGAGAACAAGTCCTGGACCGAGGGGCTTTCCATCTTTCCCTTTGCACTGGTGGGTGGCCTGGCCTTCACGGTTCCCTACGTGCTGACCGGAATCTTCCTCGGGCCTGAGTTTCCCTCGCTTCTCGGCGCCCCGATTGGATTGGTTGTCATGACCATCGCGGCCCGGAAGGGGTTCCTTGTACCCAAGGATGAGTGGGACTTCCCGGCGGCGGACCGTTGGCCATCCGAATGGGTGAGTGGGATGGAAGTTGGGAAGAGTGACGAGGGGGAAGGAAAGTCGATTTCCACGGTGAGCGCCTGGAGCCCCTATCTCCTCCTCGCCTTACTCCTGGTCCTTTCCAGACTTCCTTACCTCCCCTTCGGGGGTTGGCTTCGGTTTCCGGAGGTTCGGTGGGATAACATCCTTGGGACGGATATTGGGGCTCTGTCGACCCCCCTCTACCTGCCTGGGTTCATCCTGGTTCTAGCCGTGGCGGCGACGTACTTCCTGCATCGGATGACCGGGGGGGCCCTGAAGCGGGCATTGTCCGACTCGACCCGAGTCCTGGTGGGGGCCGGGTTCGTCCTGGTGTTCACCGTCCCTATGGTTCGTGTCTACATCAACTCCGGTGTGAATGGGGCGGGATTCCTCTCCATGCCTATCGCGATGGCAGATTGGGTAGCGACCAACGTAGGGCAGATCTGGCCATTCTTCGCCCCGGTCACCGGAGCCATGGGCGCGTTTATCGCCGGGTCGAATACCGTGAGCAACCTCATGTTTTCCGCCTTTCAGTATGGAGTGGCTGATCGGCTCCTCATATCCGGAGTTCTGATTGTGGCCCTGCAAGCGGTGGGCGCCGCGGCCGGGAACATGATCGCCATTCACAACGTTGTGGCCGCTTCGGCCACGGTGGGGCTTTTGGGGAGGGAAGGGGCCACTTTGAGGAAGACCATCCTCCCGACCATCTACTACCTCCTGGTCATCGGTCTTCTGGGCCTCGTGGCAATCAACATCCTCGGTTTCAAGGACCCTCTCTTCCCCGGCCCCTGAGGCAGAGGGGATCGGATCAGGGTCCTCCACCCTTTTCCCTGGATTGGACGACCTTATTTTCTTTCTGACTTCTTCCCGGAAGGCCATCGCCTCGTCTCTGGGCTCCCTCCACCCCCGGATCGATTCTGGTACATGAATCCACCTGAGAACGCCCACTGGCTGAAAAGAGTAGCGGCCGCCGCCGGTCTGGACCTTTATGTAGAACCCAACCCAGACCCATCGACTCTCCGCCGAGCCTGGATCCAAGCTGCTCGGGCATGGAAGATCTCTGAGGAAGAGTTTACACGTCGGGTTGCGGCCCAATTCAAGATCGAAGTTGCGGAGCTTGGGAATCGGGATCCCAGGGCGATTCGGCTACTTCCCAAAGCCGTGGCTTTGCGGTTTGGGGTCCTGCCCCTGGCGGCCACCGACTCTACCATCCTCATCGCCACTTCCGATCCGACCAATACAGAGGCTGCTTCAGAGGTACGCACCAATTCCGGGCGCCAGCCGAGTTTCCGTTTGGCCACCCCCTATCCCCTGAGTCAGGCGATCGAGAGCGCCTACCGGTCCGATCGTTCCGCCCAGGGTGCCCTCCAGACCCTCGTGGCTGAGGCGGCCGAGACCGACTTTCAGGTTGTCACTTCCGATGGCCGGGGCATGTTCACCAACCTGGAGTTGGAAGCGCCTGCCGTGGTCAAACTCAGCGACCACCTTCTTCACCAGGCCATCAAGTATCGAGCCTCGGAGGTCTATCTCGAGCCCGGCCCGGAGCGGGCCCGGATCCGATTCCGGATCGACGGAGTGATCCAACACCTCATCGATCTTCCCATGGAGGTCCAGGCCCGATTGGTGGCACGCCTGAGACACATGGCGTTGGACAAGGGGGTGGATGACAAGGTGATCCCGGTCGGGTCCGAGGCGGGGGAGGAGTGGCAGGCCCACCTCCTATCCACCGATACTCCGCAGGGTGAGATTTTGACCTTGCGGATCTTGTCTCCCCGAGGGGCGCCCACAATGGAAGGGTTGGGCCTCTCCACCTCCGGCGCATCTGGTGTCCGTAAGATCCTAGCCCAGAAAGGCGGATTGGTCCTTGTGACGGGGCCGGCACGATCTGGCAAGACGTCCTTTGTCTATGCCGTACTGGGAGCCATGGGTGGATCGAAGGTGATCTCCCTCGAGAACCCGGTTGAGGCGGTGATCTCTGGAGTCAGTCAGGTTCCTTATAACCCCGCCGCCGGGCTCTCCTTCGCCGAGACCCTTCAACAACTCATGGATCAGGACCCGGACGTCATCCACGCCGGGGAGATCCGAGACCTGGCTACGGCCCGGACCTGTCTTCGTGCGGCGGTGACCGGTCGCAAGGTCCTGGCAACGGTGCACTCCAACGATGCAGTGTCCGGGGTCCGTCGGCTTCTTGAGATGGGACTCGCTCCGGGAAGGATTTCCGAGTCGTTGGCGGGAGTCATTTCGCTTCGGCTCCTGCGGCGGCTCTGCGCCGATTGCGCCCGAACCTTCGATACCAAGAAGTCGGGGTCTTCCCGTG
>CBDUAX010000631.1:0-2866 GCA_965365235.1 uncultured bacterium | reverse complement strand
GACAACGACCTGGTGGTTGGGACCCACGGCCGCTCTTTCTGGATCCTGGATGACATCTCCCCCCTGCGTCAGTTTTCTGCGGAAACTGCCCGAGCTCGAGCGGAGCTTTTTGCCCCAAGCGACGCCTGGCGGGTCCGCTGGAACCGCTGGACAGACACGCCTCTCCCCCAGGAGGAGCCCGCCGGAGAGAACCCGCCGGACGGAGCGATCCTCTACTATTGGCTCGGCTCCCAGCCCCGCTCCCCGGTGGTGCTCGAGATCCTGAACTCCCGGGGCAGCCTCATCCGACGGTGGGCAAGTGACGATCCACCGGAACCTCCTTTGTTGGGCCAGAACGTTCCCGAGTACTGGATCCGCCCTCCGCAGGTGCTCTCCGCCGAGCCGGGGATGCATCGGTTCGTCTGGGACATGACCTATCCTCCTCCCGTCGGCGTCAATCAGAGATATCCCATCTCCGCCATCTATAGAAACACTCCCAGGGTGCCCACCGGACCCTGGGTTCTCCCGGGGCAGTTCACGGTTCGGCTGACGGTGGATGGAGAGATCTACGGTCAACCGCTGACCATTAAGATGGACCCCAGGATACAGACACCGACCGAAGCTCTTCGCCAACAGTTCGATCTGTCGATAAGGCTCTATCAGGGCATGGCAACCTTGACCGAAGCCGCTCAGGCGACGCCGGTCCGAAGAGAAGAACTTTTGGCCCTCCACCGCCGGTTCTCGTCGCTCTACAACATCCTCCAGGGAAGCGATGCGGTCCCCACCACTCAGGCCGTCGAGGCCGTGCAGGAGGCTCTGGCGGAGATGAGCCGGATGCTGGGGGGATGATGGAGGGAGCACACTCGGCGGGCGTGTTGAGGGCTCCCGAGCCGAAAGGCAGGATCGGGGCGATCCATGCGATATGAAGGGAAGCTGTACCGCCCGCCGTCGGAGGCCCGATCCTTCATCCTCCAGGCCACCATCGGGTGCTCCCACAACCTCTGCACCTACTGTGACATGTACCGAGAGAAGTTGTTTCGGGTGCGAGAGGTGGGTCAGGTTCTCCAGGACATTTCTGATGCCAGCCAGCTCTACCCGGAAACCAAGAAGGTCTTCGTAGCCGATGGAGACGCTCTGGTCCTGGACACCGACTACTGGCGGACTCTCCTGGAGGCGTTGAGAGGGGGGTTCCCATTTCTCCGTCGCGTATCCTGCTACGCCACGGCTCAGAACATCCTGGGGAAAAGCGTCGAGGAGCTGGCCACGCTACGGGAGGCCGGTTTGGAGCTCCTATACGTGGGCCCAGAATCCGGGGACCCGGAAACGCTACGCCGGATCGTAAAAGGTGCCACCTTCCAGGACCATGCCGAGGCCGCCAGGAGGTGCCGGGCTGTAGGGATGACGCTCAGCCTCATCTTCCTCCTTGGCGCAGGAGGAGTGGACCGATCCGAACAGCACGCCCGAGCCAGCGCCGACCTGATCACCGAGATGGACCCCAAGTACCTTTCGGCACTGACCCTGACGGTGATTCCTGGAACCCCCCAAGAAAAGATGGTCCGGAAAGGGCGGTTCGAGCTTCCCTCCATCGAGGGTTTGCTTCGGGAGCTTCGGGTCATGGTGGCTGAGTCTCAACCAACCGCTGCCATCTTTCGCACAAACCACGCCTCCAACTACCTACCTCTGCAGGGGCGGCTCCCCAGGGATCGGGACCGGATCATCGGAACCATCGATGCCGCCCTGAATGGGCAGATCCCCCTTCGTCCGGAGTACTGGCGTGGATTGTGAGAAGGCTCCGGCACACTTCCAGGGGCCTTCGTGGGGACTTTTGGTGCTGCAGCAGCGTTAGAGCGGGTCCGACCCTTACCTCACACCTTGACCGTCTTCCACTTTCCGCGGCGGAACAGTACAGCCGCCGCAACCGCGACGGCGGAAAAGGCGACGGTGATGGCAACAAACACGCCGTTCGCCTCCCACCCAACCCGGTACGCCAGCACCCAGGCCAAGGGGATTTCCAAAAGCCAAAAACAGAAGACATTCAGCCAGGTCGGCGTCCACGCGTCACCGGCCCCGTTGAACGCCTGGGGAAGGACCATGCCGTAACCGTAGAAGAAGAATCCGGCGGAGATGATCCGGAGGCCATGGGTGCCGTGCATGGCAGTGGGTCCAGGGGGACTGAATAGTGAAACGATCTCGGGTGCCAATAGCAGGAAGAGCACCCCCACACTCCCCAGGAAGAAGAAGTTCATCTTCCCGGCAATCCACACGGCTTTCTCGGCTCGTTCAGGCTTTCCTGCCCCCAGGCCTTGTCCCACCAGAGTGGCCGCAGCATTCGAGAGCCCCCAGGCTGGAAGCAAGGCGAAGAGCACGATCCTGACGGCTACCGTATAGCCGGCCAGAGCCTCGCTCCCGAAGCCGGCAATGATCCTCACCAACCCGATCCAGCTGGCCGTAGAAACAAAAACCTGGAAGGTCCCGGTCCCTGAGAGGCGTACCATTCGCCACATCAGCCCCGGACGGGGCCGAAGGTGGGAGAGGGCCAATCTCAGCCGACCGGAAATCCTGAACAGAACCAGAAGTTGAAGACAAACCGCCGATCCCCGGCCAATGACCGTGGCTGTGGCGGCACCCTGGATGCCCATCTCGGGGAATGGTCCCAACCCGAAGATCAGAAGAGGATCCAGGAGGATATTCAGCCCATTCCCGAACCAGAGGACCCTCATTGCGATGGCTGCGTCACCAGCTCCCCTGAAGGCTGCATTCAGCAAGAAGAGAAGCAGGATTACGCCGTTCCCACCAAGCAGGATCCGGGTATAGCCGACGCCGACCTCGACTACCGGACCCTCCGCTCCCATGAGGCGGAGGAGGGAAGGCGCGAACCACACACCCA
>CBDUAX010000630.1:0-2873 GCA_965365235.1 uncultured bacterium | reverse complement strand
ACGTGCGCCGGATCACGGCCTACACGGATTGGGCCGTCTGTGCAGCAGCTGAAAGGCGTCCCCAGTTGATTCGGTACCCCAGATTCCGGAGTCGTGGGAGAATAGAATGCGGCTGAACGATTACGATACGACCAACAAGATGAGTGCTTCCGTAGTGAGCTCGACGCGGATCACGCCGGAGGACAGTGACACAGAGCTACGGCACATCGACCTGGCTGTGGACAGCATCGATTTCCAGTATCAGGTGGGGCAGAGCATCGGCGTCCTGGTACCGGGTCCCCATGAATTCGGGCAAAAGGAATACCTGCGTCTCTATTCCATTGCCGGCGGTAGTGAGGGCGATGGTATCAATCCGGTGATTTCGCTGTTGGTGAAGCGCTGTTTCTACATTGACGATTTCAACGGCGAACGCTACGACGGAAAGGCGTCCAACTATCTTTGCGATCTGAAGGAAGGGGACACGGTGACCTTGGTGGGCCCCTACAATCTCGCCTTCACCCTGCCCGAGGAAAAAAACTCCAATCTGCTGATGATCGGGCTGGGTACCGGCATCGCACCCTTCCGGGCCTTCATCAAGCATATCTACAGTGAGCTGGGTGGCTGGGGAGGCGATGTGCGCCTGTACCACGGCGCCATGAAGGGTATCGAGCTGGCCTACATGAACGACCAGAACTCCGACCTGGAATACTATTACGACGAAGAGACATTCAAGGCATTTCAGGCCCTCAGTCCCCGGGCCCATTTTAATGCGCCAGTCGACTTCGAAGGGGCCATAGCTCAGAACGCCGACGAAGTCTGGGCCCAGCTGCAGGATCCCAAAACCTTTGTCTACGTAGCCGGCCTGAAGCAGGTCAGCGCACAGCTCGACGAGGCGTTGGGGAAGATTGTCGGTTCGTCCGAAGAGTACGCGCAGCAGAAATCGAAGATGATCGAAGAAGGGCGTTGGGCTGAGTTGATCTACTAAACGCTGTAGCTGTCACGAGGCTGCCCTCCGTGTTGGGGGCAGCCTCGTTTTTTTTCAACGGTGCTTTTCTGGTTGGGTCAACTCATCCGTGCGTAAATGGGGGTGGGGCCTGCCAAACACCATCACCCACGAAACTTTTTCTTCATTTCAGGCTATTCTATCCTTGGTCCCCTCCGATGCCCCGGGGAGGATCTCCTCGGGCCTATCTTGGCTTCACCGGTTCGGAGGATTGAAGCGGGTACCAGCCCCCCCGACAGCCCTTCCCCCTTTCCCTGGAGAGTTTCGTTGGACCGTAAGGCGTGGAACCGCATCCAGGAATTGTTCCTTGCCGCCCTGGAGGAGCCTGAGGCCGAGAGGCAGGAATACCTGGCCCGAGAGGAGCCCGATGAGGAGGTCCGGCGACAGGTCGAGAAGTTGCTGGAAGCCGACACCGACCCGGCCACTGTCCTGGCGGGCTCGGCCGAAGCCCTTCTCACCTCCCTCCCCAGCGCCGACAAACGCCGAGGGGCTGCCTCCACGCCCACCGAATCCACGGTCTCTTCCACGTCCCAAACGGGAACCAGGGTAGGCCCCTACACCCTCCACGAGCGGATCGGCACAGGCGGCATGGGGGCCGTCTACCTCGCTACCCACCAGGATCTGAAACGCCAGGTCGCCCTGAAGCTTATCAAGAGGGGCATGGACACCGACGAGATCGTCCGGCGGTTCGAGGGGGAGCGCTTGATCCTGGCCCGCCTGGAGCACCCCAACATCGGGCGCATCCTGGCCGGAGGGGTCACCGACAATGGCCTCCCCTGGTTCTCCATGGAGTACATCGAGGGAGAGCCCATCGACGAGTATTGCCGGTCCAGGGATCTGTCCCTCCGGGATCGGCTGGGCCTCTTCGAGGCGGTGTGCGAGACGGTCCAGTTCGCACATTCCAACCTGGTGGTCCACAGGGACCTGAAGCCCAGCAACATCCTGGTCACGGCAGATGGAACCGTGAAACTCCTGGACTTCGGCATCGCCAAGGTCCTGGGGAGCGAGGAGGCCGATGCCGGGCTGGCCCTGACCCGGACCGGCATCAGGCCCATGACGCCGGAGTACGCCGCACCGGAGCAGGTAAGGGGTGAGGCGGTGACCACAGCCACCGACGTCTACGCCCTGGGCGTGATCCTATACCTGCTTCTTGCCGGGGTGCGACCGTACGGGGAGAAGCTCGGGACCACCGAACTGGAGAAGGCCATCCTTTCCGCCAACCCTCCCCGGCCCAGCTCGAAGCTATCGGGCCGCTCCGGGCGGGTGGTTGGCGACCTGGACAACATCTGCCTAATGGCCCTGCGGAAGGAGCCGGCCCGGCGATACGGGTCGGCCGGGGCCATGGCCGATGACGTTCGCCAGTACCTCTCGGGGCATCCGGTGCGGGCGACCCGGGACTCCCTGGCCTACCGGGCCCGGAAGTTCATCGGCCGGAACCGGGCAGCCCTGGCGGGAGTGGGGGTCGCACTTCTCGCCCTGGCGGGGACCGTGTCGGCGTACACCGTCCGGCTCCGGGAAGAGCGGGACCGGGCCGAGTTGGAAGCCCGAAAGTTCGAGGCCGTGGCCAGCTACTTCGAGCGGGTGATCACCCTGGCGACCCCGGAAACCACCCCGATGGCGGAACCGACGGTGGCCGACATGCTCAGGGGCGCACCGGAGCTCGCCGATGAACTCCTGGGAGATTATCCGGAAGCCCTGGCCGCGGTTCTGGGGGACCTGGGATGGGTACTCCGCCGGCGGGATCATGGCGGGGTAATCTTTATCGATCTGAGAGACCGGGAAGGACTCACGCAGGTAGTTTTCAACCCTGAAGTAAACCCGGAGGTTCACACCAAGGCTCACCAGCTCCGCAGTGAATGGGTGGTGGCCGTACAGGGTGATATTGTGGAAG
>CBDUAX010000629.1:0-2883 GCA_965365235.1 uncultured bacterium | reverse complement strand
CCCCTCGGCCTGAAAAGCAAGACGTCGCCATCCAACTGGGATCGTCTACCCGACGATCCGGGGGCGCAAGGGAAAAGGTCGACGGTCGTCCCTCAACAACTCCGAGGCAAGCCCCTTTTTCAGAGGATGACCGAACACGCCCTCGCCAACGAACTCGAGGAGATCCTCGGCACCAATTCCGAGAACTCTGACTTCGACCATGGGAACCGGCCAGGTGAACAAGGCTATTGGCTCCTCCCAATCCGACCCACCTGCCCCATTTCCCACTCGACGGAAACCTGAATCGAGATGCTCACACCAAGAGGGACAATCCGAGCAGGCATCAGCCTTTCCACCCGCGCGGCGGCCACCACAATTGGGTTAAGGTGGGACAGGTTCCTGTCGAACCCGATCGAACTCCTGGTGGACGTCATGGAGACCAAACGCGTCAGGTCCATCCCCTGTGCCTCAACCAGGATTCGCCCTTCTCGACTGGCTTCCTCTACCACCAACCTGAGCCCTGTGTCCCTCCCTTCCCGCTCCTGTATCGAACGTCACTCCAGGTACTCGACATGGGTCGCGCCAGCCGCCAAGGCAGAACTCAGAACCTCATCCACTCTATCCAGATCCCAGATCCGGAGCCGCACCATTGATTTTGCCGGATAGGCCCTGACACGCTGGCCATCGACCGGTATATGACTCGGAGACACCTCAAGCCTTGAGGTTGGAAGGGAGTCCCTTGGGATCCCGAGTGAGATGAGCGTCTCGACCACCCTATCGAGACGATTGCTCATTCATGCCGAAGTTGAGTCTGGCGACAGATCTTCCACCAGGATCCCCAACACCAAGGCGGCATCGTCGGGCGCAGCCGGACAATTCCGTTGCCGCTGGTCTTGACGATGCTGCTCCCCGGGAAAGACTGGCCATTGGGAGGAGTGCAAAAGACACCGAGGACCAGGAGAAGTCTAGGAACCTTTATTGAACACCTCACGGTTTGCCTTGAGGGTCCGTCCGGATGGTTTGCGGTGGAACTACGCCCGCTCAGCCATGAGCAATTGCGTAGCTCGCCGATCAACTCACGGATCTATGGACGGTTCGGCCCTGCGGTCCTTTGTCGCCGGGGCAGAAAGCTAGAAAAGACGGAACGAAAGAGAGGTTGAGAATCCAAGGGATTTTCCAAGAATTGGGTGTACTCCGACGTCCAGGCTTCGGAAGTCGGACCCAAGCGCAGGCCTCCAACTCTCTGATCTTGCTGTGAGCCCGACGAGCAGACCGAGCGGCAACCCCAGAAGGGCTCCGCCGGATAGGCCCCAGGTTAGAGCCTCCCCTCTTGATCCCGGGTGGAGCATACAGGCGAGGAAACCAGTCTCGGTACAGGGCGACCAGGCAACGGCGGAGATCAAGCCCATTGCGGCAGAGGTGGACGCCACGGTAATGAGGAAGTTCCTCCCAAAATGCCGATGTTTCCCCTGGCTCGTCTCGATCTTCTCAATCTCCCCCATGGGGATGTGTATCTCTGACCAGGTCGGGCCGGCCGAAAGCCGAACTTCCTCGGCAGATGCAAACGCGATGGTCCCGATATGCGTGTCCCCATCGGTTTTTCTGATTCGTACCCGATCCCCTTGCCCGGGCCAGGTTTGGGCGGTGCCGATTTCAGGTAGTAGGACGATCGAAAAGACCAGGAATCCGATGACTTTCCTCATGACTACCCCCCGCGCTTGGCACGTTCTTCAGGGAGTTGCTTGGACTGAAAAGAAGGATACCATCCCAATCCTTGTGACGGCCTACGTCTGATGACGTAGGCCTGACGGGACCAGGGCGTATCCCTCGAATCCGGAAGCCATCGTCCCCAGACCACAGGTCACAGGTGCTGCACGTATTCTGGAAGAGCGTTTTGAGGGAGGAGGTCGCAGGGAATCCCAGGCATCGGCTGAAGAAGCCCAGCGACCTTCAATACAGAGACCATCCGTTGGGATCGCCACCGAACCGAGAGGGCCCACCGCCATCTCCCTCGAGGTACGCCTTCCAGGTGAACCTAGGTTCCCAACCCAAGACTCTTCTGGCCTCGTCAATCTCCAGAAGGGATTCCACTCAAACCGAGGGTCGGTTCGCCGCGCCCGCACGATCTTCTCGTAGGTCGCGGGAGTTCAAGTTTGGGGACCCTCAGCGAGACAACCGAGAGCTCTCCGGTTTTGGCAAGTTCGGTGCAGAGTTTCTCGGCACGGAGTGTCGATTCCTCGTAAGGAGTGGTCGGGAAACAGGGGTGCAGAAGATCGAGGCGGAGAACCTCGGGTGGCCGGTGTCCCTTGAACACGCCCAGAACCCTCATCCTCCCCCAAGAACCAGTGTTGCTTGATCACCTGAGTTTCGGATGGGCGTACCGAACTTGGCCGAGAACCCGGAAAGGCGAGACAGGATGGCAGCGGCCAGATCTCCCTCGGCGACCTCAGGCACACCCCTTCGCCGGAGGAAATCCTCTCCTGGCGTGCCTTCATCGAGAACGATAGGGAGGAAATCGACCCTGGTGGGTTTCTTCTCAACGAAGGTCACCGTCGCGATGACGCTCTCCCAAACGTCGTGCTCGTAGTGACCGACCGGTTGTCCGGAATGGAAGATGAAGTTCCCGAGTCCATAGAAGATGGGTCGGCCTCGGTAGATCTCGACGCCCTGGAACTCCCGGGATCCGTGGGCGACATAGAGGGATGCTCCTGCGTCGATCACCGCCCGGGCCCAATCACGCTGCCATCCCCCCAAACTCTCTACCGTCTCGTGCCCGAACTCATTTCCCGGCGCGACATCCTCTTCGCTTCCCTGGAAGTGGTGGTATACCAGCAAGATGTCCAGTGAATCGGCGGCGGCCCGGATGGATTCGAGGTTCCGGTCCCAGTCGGCAGCATTCCCTAT
>CBDUAX010000628.1:0-2894 GCA_965365235.1 uncultured bacterium | reverse complement strand
CCCTTACCCGGGCTGCCAGGGTCATCCCGTCGGCCACCGTCCCGTTCAGCACCCAGTTGTGGTCGTATCCGCCGCCGAAGCCGATCTGCTGGTGGTCCGCGGAGATTCTCTCGCCGATGGGACGGCGTGTGCGAAAGTCGAAGGGTGTTCCCGCCACCGGGGCCAGCTCTCCGGTCGGGATGAGGGTTTCGTCAACCGGGGTGAAAGTGTCTGCCGCCAGCATCAGCTCGTGCCCAAGGATGTCCCCGGAACCGTGCCCCCCCAGGTTGAAATAGGTGTGCTGCGTGAGGTTCACGGGGGTCGTTTGGTCCGTGGACGCCAGGTAGTCCACCACCAACTCGTTGGCGTCGGTAAGAGTGTAGGTCACCTGAGCTTCCAGCCTCCCGGGGTATCCCTCTTCGCCGTCCGGGCTCGTGTACCGGAACACTACCCCCACGCCCCTCTCGTCCTGGAAGCTCTCGCCGGACCAGATCACTTTGTCGAAGCCTCGCACTCCCCCGTGAAGGTGATTCGCCCCGTCGTTGGCGGCCAGGACATAGTGTGCCCCGCCCAGCTCGAAGGAAGCACCGCCGATCCGATTTCCGTACCGGCCGATGATGGCTCCGAAGTAAGGGGTCCCAGCGAGATACGAATCCAGCTTCTCGAACCCGAGGACGATGTCCCCAAGGGTCCCGTTTCGGTCGGGGGTTTTCAGGGAGATGATGGTGCCACCGTAGGAGATGGCCCTTACCTCCACTCCGTTGGTGTTGGCCATGGTGAAGAGCTCCACGGCTCCGCCATCAGGCGTGTTGCCGAAGGGCTCGCGAAACACAGTGCTCATGGGGGCCTCCTCCGCAGGGCCGCAGCCGGCGAGGCAAACCAGCACGCTCCAGAGAGCAGTTCGCGTCCAACGCTTTGGCGATCTCGTCGAGGTCATAAGGTCCTGCCTTTGAGGGAACCATCCACGAAAAACTCCGGGAATCTATTCTGGCCGGCCGGACTCCGGGGCACCATCGTGCAGGTAAGGCCGGCGGCCAATCCGCTATCCCCGGGGCAAAACCACCGGGGGTTTCACCGTCAGGACCTGGGATTGCATGAGGTCTCCCACAACCAGTCTGACCGTATAGTCTCCTGGCTCTACGGGTCGCCGCTCCTCGTCCCGAAGATCCCAGACCACCCGATGAAGGCCCTGGCCGCCTGCCACCTCCAATGCCCTCACCTTGGTTCCGCTCCCGTCGGAGATGGTCAGGTTCAGGGTCTGGTCACCCGGCCGCCCCTGGTAGATGTCCAGCATGGCCCCGTTCGGCTCGTTGGGCGTCGTGACCTGGCGCCACCCGAAGAGGCGGAAGTTCCCCCAACCGCTCTCCACGCGACGACCCTTCGCCTCGGGGGTGAAGAGGAAAAAGTCCCGGCTCAGGATCTCCGGCGTCAATTCCTGAAGGGGGGTGATGTCGGTGACGAAGGCCCCCCGGCCGTGGGTTCCCACGACCAGGTCGTTCTCCCTGGGATGGATGACCATGTCCCGAACCGGGAGCACCGGCATGTCGGCCTGGAAGGCGGTCCAGTCTCCGCCTCCGTCAAGGCTCACGAAGAGTCCGTGATCGGTGCCCAGGAAGAGAAGGGAAGGGTTTTTCCGGTCTTCCACCAGGACATTGGCTGAGGCCTTTGAGAGATTCCCGGCGATGGAGCGCCACGTGGCGCCGTAGTCGTCGGTGCGGAATACAAAGGGCCTGAAGTCGTCCCGGTGGAATCCGGTGAGGGTGACGAAGGCCGTTCCCACGTGATGGACGGAGGGAACGATCCGGGTCACCCAGTATTCGGAGGGGGCGCCGGCTTCCTCGAGGGTCGGGGTAAGGTCGGTCCAGTTGCCCAAACGGCCGTCCCGGGTCACATGGACCCGGCCGTCATCCGTCCCGGCCCAGATCACACCTTGAGTCAGGGGCGATTCGGCCAGGGTGGTGATGGTGCAGTACTGGATGTTCCCGGCACCATCGATCTTGTCGGGGTTGTTGGTGGTCAGATCCGGGCTGATCTCTTCCCAACTGTCGCCCCGGTCCGGGGAGCGGAGTACGACCTGGGCCCCCGTGTAGATCACGGCCGGGTCGTGGGGGGAGAGGACGATGGGTGTGGTCCAGGTGTAGCGGTAGGGAGGCTCACCCTCTGGCCTGGCAGGGGGCTGGATGCGGGTCATGGTGGCCAGCTTCTGATCGACGCGGACGTGCCCGCCGAACTGGAGGGTGTTGTACACCCACCGGCTATCCTGCGGGTCCACCGCCTGGTACATCCCGTCGCCGGTCCCCACGGTGACCCAGTCCTCGATCCCGCTGACCAGGCCTGAGAACCCGTTGATGGGCCCCTTCCAGGATTCGTGATCCTGGAGCCCGACGTAGATGTGGTAGGGGTCCTCCATATCCGTGGCCACACCGTAGACCTCCCCGATGGGAAGGTTCGGGAGGAAATCCACCGTGGCGCCCCCGTCGTAGGTGATGTTCACCCCTCCATCGGAGCCCACGAAGAGGCGCTGGGGATCCAGGGGATCGATCCAGAGCGCCCGGATGTCCCCGAACATGCGACGGAAGAGGTGGCCGCGGCCCGCCCCCCAACCCCCGGTCCAGTTGCGTCCCCCGTCGGAGCTGAAAAGAAGGGCGTCGCTGGTAACGTAGAGTCGCTGGTCGTCCTCGGGGTCGATACGGAGGATGTTGAAGGAGTAGGGCGCCTTTCCTCCGACGTTGACCTCTCTGTCGTGGGTCATTCGCCAGGTGGCACCGCCATCATCGGAGCGGTATACGGCCGATTCCGGACCACCTCCAATTTTGGTAAAAACATGACGCCTCCGCTGTTCACTGGTGGCATACATTACATCCGGATCCACCGGATCCATCACCACATTATTAATGCCCGTGTTCTCACTGATC
>CBDUAX010000627.1:0-2898 GCA_965365235.1 uncultured bacterium | reverse complement strand
CCCGCCGGCGTCCTGCCCACAAAGGGGCCCGGTCAAAAGCAGGATCGCCACCAGCGGGGAAGTAGAAAGAACTCGCCACGGCACCCCAGGAAGGGGAGAGGTGGACGAGTCCAACCGGGAGAGGGTGCGGCGAAAGGGGAAAGACCGAAACGGTCGCATGATTGGGCTCTAGAAGGTCTCATCATCGGCAAACAAACAGCCGAGGGGGCCCGCTGAAGGACCCACCCGGCCCGAACACCAGAACATCCTCCAAGATACCCTCCAGGGACACAGGGGCCAGATCCTTCTCGCCTGTCGGGAAGGCCTGACAGAAACTACTGGACAGCCGGCCAGGGATCTCAGGCAAAGTCCACCTGGCCCACCCAATGGGTTACTGCTTCCGCAACCCGGGATGCCCTCCACCCCGAACACCCTCCTACCCCACCGTGATACTCAAATCCACCGTAGCTGTTTGTCCGTCTCCGCTTTGACCCTGGATGCTGAAGTCCCAGCTTCCGGCGGTTGTGGGGGTCCCGCCGATGAGACCGGTGTCTCCATTGAGATCCAGTCCGTCCGGGAGCGCTCCGTCATTCACCGACCACCGGTACGTCCCGTCTCCACCCGTGGCGATGAGGAGCTGGCTGTAGATGGTTCCCACTACCCCGTCGGCCAGGGAGGCGGTGACGATGGACACCGGAGCGTACACCACGATGGAGAGGGCTCGGGTATCGATTTGTCCATCGGTGCTGGCCACCTGAACCAAGAACGTGCCTGCACCCACGGCAGTGGGCGTCCCAGTCAGAATCCCGGATTCTCCATCGAGTGCCAATCCCGCCGGCAGGGAACCGCTGGTGATGCTCCAGCTGTGAGCACCATGGCCCCCGCCAGAAAGGATCGTGTCGGCGTAGACCTGCCCCACGACCCCGGATTCGAGCGCTTCGGTCAGGATTTCGAGAGAGTCGCTGACCGTCACCGCAGCCCACCCGGGAAACCCGTCTACCTTTGCTGTTATGGTGGCGGTGCCGTGGCCAACACCTGCGGCGAGCCCGGAAAGGGAAACGGTCGCAACCAGGGGATCACTGGACTCCCAACTCACAGCCCGGCCCTGGAGGACGGTCCCCTTCGCGTCTTTGGCCACCGCTGAAAACTGGAGGCTTTCCCCGATGGTCACATTCGCCGATGCCGGCAGAACCTCCACCGAAGCCACCGGGACCAGGTCCACGGTAATGCTCAGGGACTTCCTGGCGATTTGACCAGCGCTTTCCACGCCCACCGTGAAGTTGGAGGTCCCGGCCGCGGAAGGGGATCCCGAGATTTGGCCTGACGAGGACGCCAGGGTCAGCCCGGGAGGGAGGGACCCCGATGAGACTTCCCAGACGTACGAGCCGTTCCCCCCGGAAGCCGCCAACACCTGGCTGTACGCCGTTCCGACCACTCCCCTCGCCAGCGAAGTGGTGGAAATGCCCAGGGACCCATACACCGAAATCGACGCCGTACCGGTCTTCCCCGAGACAGCCGCTGAAATGGCCGCCGATCCGATCCCGGTAGCCGTCACCAACCCTTTCGAGTCCACCCTGGCCACGGTGGAGTCGTTCGAGCTCCAGACCACGGTCCTTCCAGAAAGGGACCCTCCGGAGGCGTCCTTGGCCTGGGCACCGAGTTGCAGGGTCTGCCCCACCGTGAGGGACCCCGAGGCGGGCGTCACCAGGACAGACGACACGGGGACGGTGACGGTCACGGAGGCCGTTCCCGCTTGCTCACCGCTCGCCGCGGTGATGGTCGCCGTTCCCTCACCTATGGCTGTGACCAACCCACCGGACGACACCGTGGCAACCGTTTGATCCGAGGTGGACCAGGTCACGGGTCTGGACACCAGGACCACGCCGTTCGAGGCCCTCGGAGCCGCCGAGAGCTGGACTGAAGCACCGGGCTCCAGATCCACCACCTCCGGCTTCACCTCCACCTCGGAGACGGGGATCGCCAAAACCCCGAACTGACTCAAGCTGGCCACCTGGCCCGAGACCGTCCTTGCGATGGAGTTGACGGTGGGGTTGGGCTTGAGTTCCCAAACGCCACCCACCACCTGGAAGACACCGAGCCCTTCCGCTCCGATCCCTTCTGGGAGTGCCTCCGGTGCGTAGGAGATGGTGAGGGTCACCGGTGCGTTCAAAACCGTTCCCGGGGGTCCGATCTCATATGCGCTTCCCGCCACGAGCCACTCCGAACCCGGAACGGCCACGGCGGGCATGGCCGTAAACCAGACCTCTTCGGACAGGGCACCGGGAGGAACGGAGAGGGTGATGGCGCCAGACTCGAGGCTCACCACGCCGCCCTCAGGGCCCACCCGCCGGTCGTCTGGCCCTGTGACTCCAGCATCACAAGAGGTCAAGGACAGAGCCAGCAGACCGGAGGTCCAGAAGCGGTTCTTTACGCTGATCCTGATGATGAGGGCGCGGCTGGGGATCCGCAACTGTTCCTGGTATTGAAGCATCGGTCCACTCCACGGGGTCCACCGACTTCCGGAGTCTCTAGTTTCGACACCGAAGGGAAAGGTCTTGAGGGTGGTCGGGAGTGGGACCGGCCACCTCACGTCCGTTGCGGCCAGCGGCTTGGGGCCTCAGCTTCGTATACCCACTTCGAACGAGGTCGTCCAGATGCGTCGCCTGACACACTGCTTCTTGGTTGTTTTGCCCCTCTTCCTCTCGGCCTGCGATGGTTCGACCCCCATCGACCCTGATGACCCCATTGAGGAAGAGCTTCTCCAGGAGCTCGCCGTTGCCGCGTTCGAGTTGGCGGAAGCAGAGGGAACGCCCCTGCCCTCCTTCGAACGCCTCCTCCGGGAGACCTACCAGACCATCCGCGGAATTCCCGAGGCCTACCCGGAAGGGGTCCGATTCCTGAGGCGGGGGCGGTCTCTGG
>CBDUAX010000626.1:0-2911 GCA_965365235.1 uncultured bacterium | reverse complement strand
CCCGGGTCTCGTCTTTGCCCCATCGGTTGATGATCCCCGCCGCCCCGGGATCGCCAAAGTCCAACTCCCGGACGTAGGCGTCGAAGGATGTCTCGACCCGCTCCAGGAAGTCGGTCCGGACGGGGTACCCCTCCCGATACCAGATGGAGTTGCCGATTCCCATCTCCACCCTCGAGTCCAACTCGAGGAGGAGATCGATGAGATCCCGGTAACCCTGGTTGATTTCCTCCAGCGAGAGTGTCCCGAAGCCGAGAGTTTCCCGCATCTGGTCCAGGGTGTTCCCGCCGGCGCCGTTCAGCGTCATCCCCAGGGCCATAGAAGCGCTGAGGGGAGCGATAAAGAGATTGGAATCCGGAGCCTCCTCGTACAGCTCATTCAAGAGACGGAATCCAAAGTCGTTCCCCGCCTCCACCAGGGCCGTCTCCTGGAGGGAAAGGGCCCGGGGTAGACCGGGGATCTCGGCGCCTGGGCCCGTGGGGCCGTCGGCGCCGCAACCCGGGAAGAAGAGGAGGAAAACCGCCAGGAAGGGGGCGCCCCCTCCGAGACCGATGCCCCGCATTGAAAGCTCCAGGCGAAGGGTGATTGGCCTGCTTTTCTCACCTTGAATACGGTTGCGGGCAGTCGGATGTGACGCCGGCCGCTGTGTCACTGTTCAACCAGATCTTGCAGCTGAACTCGCGGCAAAAGGCGCAGCTCGTCCGGTCCCAAGGGTTTGCGGCCAGCACGGCCCGCGGTCCACATTCCTGGATCCCGGGAACACGGGCGCCTGATGGGCCAACGCCCTTCTTGCCCCGACCCCTCAACCCCGTGAGCGGAGATGGAGCCCACCTGGACCTCCCTCGTTCCGGCCCTCCTGGCCGTGGTGCTCGCCTTCGTCCTCCGAGACGCCATCGTGAGCCTTCTGTTAGCCTGCGTGGTGGGCGTGTTGCTCCTGGGCCAGGGACTCCAGGGGTTCCCGGGGCTGGTGACCCGGGCCCTGGGGAACGAGGATTTCATCTGGCTATGCACCATCGAGCTCTGCATCGGGGTCCTGGTGGCGTTTCTCCAACGCTCCGGAGCCATCGCCCTCTTTCGGGAGCGTGCGTCCCGCGTCGTGACCGATCATAAGCGGGCGGGAGTTTTGGGTTGGGGTTTGGGGCTCTCGGTGTTCTTCAGCGACTATTTCAGTCCCCTTTTCGTGGGGGCGGTCATGCGAGACCTGACGGACCGCTTCCGGATGTCCAGGGAGAAGCTCTCCTACATCTGTGACTCCACCTCGGCCTCGGTCATCGTGTTGGTGCCCATCTCGGCATGGGCGGCCTATCTGAGCGGATTGGCGGCGGGGGCCGGTGTGGGAAGCGTGGAGGACGGACTCACCCTCTTCATTCGATCGGTCCCCTTTAATCTCTATGGTATCCTGACCGTGGTTTTGGTGGGCCTCATCGTGTTCAAGGTGATCCCCGACTTCGGCCCCATGAAAAGGGCGGAAGAGCGGGCGGCGCAGACGGGAAAGGTACTCCGGGACGGCGCAATTCCCATGATGGGGAAAGAACTCACGGAGATCGAAGCTTCCGACTCCCCCAGGCGAAGCCTCTTCCTCAACTTCGCCGTCCCGGTGACCCTCATCATCGGGACCAACGTCTACACCTTCATCGTCTTCGACAGGGCCAGCATTCTGGAGGCCTTCATGCTGGCATGCGGGGTGCTGGGCCTGACCATGTGGATCCAGCGGATCGACACGATCCAGGGCCTCGTGCAGACGGCCCTTGCGGGGATCAAGGGAGTCATGGGGGCTGTCCTGATCCTCGCCTTGGCCTATTGCATCAACGAGGTGAGCCGTGAGATCCAGACGGCGGCCTATGTGGTCTCCCTGAGCGAGGGCACCATGAGTCCGGCTCTCCTACCGTTCCTGGCCTTCGTGACCTCCGGGTTCGTGGCGTTCTCTACGGGGACATCCTTCGGCACTTACGCCATCATGATCCCCATCGTCATCCCCATGGCCATCCAGTTCGGCGGCGGCGAGGTGGGTCCCTTGGCGGTGGCGTCCTTCGCAGCGGTGGCGGGAGGGGGCGTGTTCGGTGACCACTGCTCGCCCCTCTCCGACACCACCGTGCTGTCGTCATTGGGGGGGGCGTGCGACCACATGGACCACGTGAGGACCCAACTCCCCTATGCCCTCTCGGTGGCGGGGGTGGTGTCGGTCCTTTATCTGGCCCTGGGGATTGTTTTGACCCGTTGAGCATGATTCCCTGCCGGAAAGCTCGTGGGTAAGGCGTTCCCGACAAGAACCGAAAACTGCTCTGGAGACTCAGATGGGTAACCGAGGACACGGTCTGGATCGCGAATACGTCAATGCAGGGCAGGCGCACGAGCATATCGACAGCTTCTTTTCGAGGTCATTGGGGCAGGAGGATCCCTTCCCCACACTCGATCAAGAAACGACCACTCCGGTCTGCATCATCGGGGGAGGGCTGGCCGGCCTCAGCACGGCTCTGGGATTGGCCGAACGCGGCATCAAGGACCCGGTCGTCCTGGAGGCGAACCGAATCGGGTGGGGAGCTTCGGGGAGAAACGGCGGGTTCATCTCTCTCGGCTATTCCCTGGGGCCGTTCGACCTCATAAAAAAGGTGGGAGAAGGTCAGGCGAAGGAGCTGTATCAGCTGACGGCATCAGCCATGAAGTTGATTCGCAAGAGACTCCGGGGTGTCGAAGGGGAGATCTGCAATCCGGCTGAAGGCATTCTGAAGATTTCCTGGTTTGACGAAGAAGAGGAGGTAAGAGAATACGTCGACAAGATGGAGAGGATCTTCGATGACAAGCTGGAGTTCTGGCCCCGGGAGAAGATCCGGGACCACTACCTGACCGATCGCTACTTCGACGCCTACCTCAAACCCCGCGGTCTACTGACCCATTGTCTGAAGTTCACAGGCCA
>CBDUAX010000625.1:0-2917 GCA_965365235.1 uncultured bacterium | reverse complement strand
GTTGGCGCCTACACTGATGGTCTGATCCGAACCGACGGTGATGGTCTCGTTCTTCCCCACATCCTCGGTTCGGTCGTTCCCGATGGTGATGGTCTCGTTGGTGCCCACCGACTCGGTTCGGTTGTTCTCGACCACGACCACCTTGTTCTTCTCCGCGTGAATATACAGCTCCTCACTACCCTTTTTATCCTCCATGCGGATCTCGTTGAAGTTCGCGCCGTTTCCTTCTTTTGAACTCCGGGACTTGACCCCCGTTTGTGTCTTGTTGGAGGGGAGTTCGTACGGAGGGGTCTGGGCCTTGTTGTAGACCCTACCGGTGATGATCGGCCGGTCTGGGTCACCTTCCAGGAAATCTACGATGACCTCTTGGCCGATCCGGGGGATGGCTACGAACCCCCAGTTCTTTCCGGCCCAGGGTTGAGAGACGCGGACCCAACAGGAGCTGTTCTCGTCCTTTCCACCCTCCCGGTCCCAGTGAAACTGGACCTTCACCCTCCCATGGGTATCGGTATAGATCTCTTCTCCAGACGGCCCCACGACCACCGCCGTCTGGGACCCCAGGACCGCCGGTTTTCCCTTCCTCAGTAGGGGACGGTATGGGACGGAAGCCGGGATACAATCGAACTGGTTCGTGTACTCTGTACCCTGGCCGGCCTCCAAACCCCAGTAACTTCCGTCCTTGGCGTTATGCTGGACCGAGAGAAGGAGATAGGCCTTGTTGGCGTCGGAAACCGGATGGTCGGCAAGGGTGAACTTGTGCCCAGACGCGAAGGCACGGACCTTCGAAAACCCTCGGATGGTCTCCTTATGGGTGGAGAGGGCTTCCAGGCGGAGCCGAGCATATCGCTCTCCCTCGGAAGTTTTGGTGAATTTCCCCGGAAAGTCATAGACCTCCTCGAAGCTCCCCGCACTGGCAGAGCTCAGGAGGTTCAAAGAAGGCTGAAGGTCGTCGTAGTCCGTCAAGGCCACGGAAGTCGTGTGGGCAGACATCTCCCTCTGCAATAGAGTGATGACGTCGTCGGTGATCTTCGACTCGGGGTTGGAATCCACCCTGGCCTCTTCCTGGGCACAGGCCGGGATGGTGCTGGGGTCATCAGCGATGATGAGTTTGTGCCCCGAATTCGAATGTTCGAAGAAGTAGAAGATCCCCTCTTCAGCCATCAACCGGGAGATGAAGTCCAGGTCGGACTCCCTGTATTGGACGCAGTACTCCCGACTCGGGTAGGACGCCATGCATTTGATGGAAAAGTCGGCACCGGAGTAGTCGCCAAGGATCTCCTGAATGATCTCAAGGACCGTCTTATTCTGGAAGATCCGGCAGTCGTTTGAAAGCGATAGGAACCAGAGCCACGGGACCATCTCTGCCTGGTAGGCATGGAGAACCGCCGCTTTTCCCATCTGTGTGAATCGGGAGACTACTCCATTGATGGCTCGCAAGGAGCCGTCGGGGAGTTGGACCTTAACGGTTACCCCTTGTCGGAGCAGGGCTTCCGGATCTACGGAGGGATCAGCGGACAGGAGTTCCAGGGTGAAATGGAAAGGATGGGAGACGGCCTCAGTACCAGAGAATCCCTCCAGGAGGAGAACATCCTCACCGAGAGGTGTCTCCACCGACAAGACCCGACCCTTTTGGGAATACTCAGCTTCCGGCATCCTGCCACCTTTCTCCAAGTCCAGCCTTCAGATCGCCCCAGTGGGACCTGAACGCCCTCCCCACTTGTTCACTCCGGTGGTTCACGCGGAGTTTGTGTACGAAAACGCCCCCTCATCCCCGATAGACACCTGAATCCTGGAGGGTAGATCCCCCTCCACCATGGACTGCAGTAGGACTTTGGAAAGATCCGGGAGCAGGGTGTTCGTCAAGATGTTGTCGATATTCCGGGCCCCACTCTCCACCTCAGTGCACCGAGCGGCTACCTCGTCGATCAGGACGTCATCGTACTCGAGGGTGATCCGATGGGTCTCCTGGAGCCGCTTCACGATCTTACCAAGCTTGAGCTTGACGATGGTCTTCAGCGCCTCGTCCCGTACCGGGAAGTAAGGCACGATGACCGTGCGGCCCAGGAAGGCCGGTTTGAAAGTCTCGTCCAGCTCCGGTTTCAGGGCCTTCACCAACCCCTCCCAGCCCGGCATGGTCTCCGGATCTTCACACAGCCTCATGATGGTGTCGGTACCGGCGTTGGTTGTGAGGACGATAATGGTGTTCTTGAAATCGATCCTCCGTCCTTCTCCATCCTCCATCTGCCCCTTGTCGAAGACCTGGAAGAAGAGTTCCAGGACATCGGGATGGGCCTTTTCGATCTCGTCCAGGAGAACCACCGAGTAGGGGCGCCGCCGGACAGCTTCCGTGAGCACCCCCCCTTCACCGTACCCCACATACCCGGGAGGAGAGCCCTTGAGGGTGGAAACCGTGTGAGCCTCCTGGAACTCGGACATGTTGATGGTGACGAGATTCCTCTCCCCACCATAGAGGAGATCGGTGAGAGCCAAGGCGGTCTCGGTTTTTCCCACGCCACTGGGACCTACGAACAGGAAAACACCCTTGGGTTTCTTGGGATCTTCGATCTTGGCGAAGGAGGTTCGGATCCGATGGCTCACGACCTCCAGGGCGTGATCCTGGCCGATGATCCGGGTGCCCAGGTGGTCTTCCAGACTCAAGGCGGTCCCCATCTCGTCCCGCATCATGTTCCCCACCGGGATCCCGGTCCAGCCGGAGATGACCTGTCCCACCAGAGCGGCGTCCACCACCACCGGAATCAGGGGGTTCTCCCCCTGCATGGTTTTCAGCTCTTCGTCGTGCTCGGCCAGCTTCGCCCTCAGGGCATCGACGTCAATGTCCTTCTTTCCGTTCCCTTTTTCATTTGCGCCTTCTCCTCCGGCTGCCCCAGCCACCGCTTCGGCTTCTTCCCCTTCACCC
>CBDUAX010000624.1:0-2922 GCA_965365235.1 uncultured bacterium | reverse complement strand
CTTCCGATATGACGACCTGAGGACATAGAGCACGGTCCAGATCCATGGCATTTCCTTCTCCCGGATCCAGTACCATGAGGCCCAAGCGGATTCTTGTGTACAAGTCTAGTATTCACCTGACACTCGGCCCTCGCCGAAGCGTCGTTTAGGCTGCTTCTTTCTTCTCTTCCTTCTCCCTGATCTTGGCGGCTTTCTTCGCCTCCTTCAGGCCGGCCTTGAACACCTGATAGGGTGTTTTCCCTTCCATCCCACGACCCCGGTGGGGCCTTTTGGTGTTGTACTGCTCCAGGTAGGCCTCCAAGTCCTTTTGCATCTCCTCCAACGTCTCGTACCAGGTGGTCCGGCCCTTCACCCGGAGGTGTTCGTCTAGGAGGGTCCGATGGAACCGCTCGATGAAGCCATTGGACTGAGGCCGCCGCACCTTCGTGGTCCGGTGCTCGATGTCCTCGAGCTGCAGGAAGAGCTCGTAAGGGTGCCGATCCGGCCGGCCGCAGAACTCTCGGCCATGGTCACTGAGGACCGTCTTGATCCCAACACCGTGTTCATCGAAGAAGGGCAACACATCGTTGTTCATCACCTGGACCGCCGTGAGCGGCAGCTTGCTGGTGTAGAGCCGTCCCCAGACGTAGCGACTGAAGCAGTCCAAGACGCCCTGGAGGTAGACCTTTCCTACTCCCTTCAGTGTTCCCACGAAGAACGTGTCCACGGCCACAAGATCGCCCGTGTAGTGGACTTCGATGTGCCGCTCCCGGTACTCGGGATCGAACCGCTCCAGAGCCCGGATCTGCTCCTCCGTGAGCTTCAGCTTCCGTTTCCTGGCCGTCTCCTCAAGCCTCAACAGCCTCTCGTGCTTCGTCGTGAGCCCATGGCGCATCCACACTCCTCGAACGCCGCCTGAACTCACCTGGATGCCCTGCAGCATCAACTCATCCGCGACCCGCTGAGATCCATGCGTCGGACATGCCAGGCAGTGATCCAGGATCGCGTTCTCGACCTCCTCAGCCACCCGGTTCGGGTGTGGCCCCTTCGGGCCGGGAAGCTGGTCGATCAACCCCTCGGCCCCGTAGAGCTGGAAGTTCCTCCGGATCTCGTAGAACTGCTGCCGGCTGTAGCCTACGATCTTGCAGGCCTTGCTCACGTTCCCAAGTTCCTGGGCCAACTGTAGGAGACTCAGCTTCCTTCGTGCTACCTTGTCCTTCTGGACGGTGGTCATCTCTCCCCCCGCGCTAGTTGAAAGAACTCGACACTCTCTCAAGTAGCTTCGGCGAGGGCGGTTGGCCACCGTCCTCTTTCGTGGTCAACTGTCAGGTGAATACCGTACTAGAACACCCTGGAAAACCCGTTTCTAGGGAATGCCGAACCCGAAGAGACCGATCAGAGCCTGGTGTACTCCGCTGTGGGAGGGGACCGCAGAGCTCTCGAAGCCCTCGTCCGACGCCACCAACCCTGGGTCTACAATGTGGCCTTCAGGATGGTCATGGTCCCGGCGGAAGCAGAGGACCTGACTCAGGACGTCCTGGTGAAGGTTCTCACAAAACTCTCGAGCTACGACCCCGAAAAAGGCTCTTTCCGTACCTGGCTCTACCGGATCGTCACGAACCATATCCTGAACATGAAAACCCGGGGGTACGAGAAGCACATCACCGGCCTCGACACTTATTACGCCTTCGTGGACCAGATACCGGACCAAGAGCCGGACAATAGCCCTGAAACGGCCCTGATGACGGAGGATCTCAAAATCGGGTGCGTCATGGGGACTCTACTCTGTCTCGACCGGAAACAGCGATTGGTCTTCATCTTGGCCACTGGTTTCGGCGCCACAGACGCCATCGGGAGCGAGCTCCTAGGAATCTCCAGGGATGCCTTCCGCAAAACGCTTTCCCGAGCCAGGGGGAAGCTGAGGGAGTACATGAATGGGAATTGCGGCGTGGTGAACCCGGCTGCCCCGTGCCGGTGCCGAAAGAAGATCAAGAGCTTCATCGATTCCGGAGCCTACGCGGTGGACCGCCTGAACTTCGTCGCCCCCGACCGCCCCCGGATGGGCGAGATGATTGGTGAGTTCCAGGACCGGTTCAGGGCCGAGATGGAGGAGCCCATCGAGGCTCTGCACAGGGAACACCCCTTCTATCTGGGAGAGGATCGAGTCCCCTGGCTTCAGGAAATCCTCGAGAGGCCCGGATTCCAAGAACTGGTGCAAGGAGACTGAACGGGGTCAAATGCAGCCCGAGTACCCCAGTGGGGACCACCATATGACCAGGCAAGGAAAGATGAAGCAGGATGAAGGGGGAGAGGTCCCGTCACCAGAGCGGGCAGCCAGGGAGGCCATCGCCTTCATGAAGGGCGGGGCTGACGAAACTCGAGCTGCCTCATTCCAGCGGTATTTCAAGGAGCCTGTGAAGGTTTACGGGGTGGAGTACGCTGCCCTGAAGGCCAGGCGGAAGGAGATGGCAGCCCAGGTTCGGGGCGTATGGACGCTGGACGACGCCCTCCTCTACTGCGAGGAGATGCTGAAAGATCCTCACCTGGAGCCCAGAGGGGATGCGTTTCAGACCGTGGGGGATTTCGTGGACGAAGCGGGACCGGAGTTGCTGGAGGACATCCATCGCTGGTTGGAATCGTTCTGTGGAAACTGGGGCCTGGTCGACAACCTGGCGCCCTCCGTGCTCTCTCCTCTTCTCCGCAAATATCCAGGATTGGTGGAAAAGGTCGTGGCGTGGACGTCCTCCGATGTCATCTGGGTGCGGCGTGGGTCCGCGGTGGCGTTCACCAAACTCATGGATGATTCGGTGATGGTGGACGCGGGCTACGAGGTGGCCCTTCGCCTTCAGGGAGACGACGCTGACTTGATACAGAAAGCGGTCGGATGGTTGCTGAGGGAGGCGGGGAAGGCGGACCGAAATCGACTGGAAACCTTCCTCCTTG
>CBDUAX010000623.1:0-2925 GCA_965365235.1 uncultured bacterium | reverse complement strand
CGGACCACACCGACTGAGTTCCATGGGAGTCCAGAGATTGGATGGGGGGGCGGAAGCCCCCCTCTGGCTTTTTCCGTACATTCCCCCAGGTGGTTGGAAGGGGCGGGAGGGGGGGCGGTGTGCCGGGAGTCGTGGCCCTCGGGTACCCTCCGCTTTCGCCCCTCGGATAACTCGACTCGGACCCTGTTTCGAGAGGTACCCATGCGCCAGTACCGTTTGGTCCTTCCGTGGATAGTTGTTGTCTTTTTCCTGGGCTCGGTCTGCCCACCGGGTACCCTCGGGGCTCAGGATGTCGATCCGCTGAAGACCCCACTCCCGGAGGACATCCTCCTCCTTTTGGCAGATGAGGTGCGGGGCCAGGAAGCGTTCAACAACATGGTGAAGTTGGCCGGGGCTCCCTGGTTGAGACAGGCAGCGGAGCTTTCCGGGGAGTCGAATTTCTATGAATCCCAGGAGCTCTACCGAATGGCCAGAGCGTACGGGGTCGAAACCGTACGACTGGACCGGTACGAGGCCCCGGGAGTTTTCTCCTACCCGGTAGAGGGGGGCCTCTGGATCGAGGGTCGGGAAGTGGCCCGGATCCCCTCCGATCCAGCCCTCGTGGCCTCGGGGTCCCAAACCGATGATGTGGAAGGGCCCCTCATCTACGTGCCCCAGGTCCCCGACGATCAGGTGGCGATGCTCCAGGCGGCCATGGATGCGGCGCCGGAGCAGTACCGGGGTGCTCTGGCCCTCATGTGGTCCCACCCACGGGGCCCCCTCTTCGAGGCTCTGGATGAGGCGGGTGTCGCCGGCATCATCAGCTTCAATTCCCGAGAGCGGTACTTCGATCCCGATCAGGTTGTCTACTCCCGCGGGAGTTACGGGGAGGGCGAAAACCTCCGGCTGGGCCTGACGGTTTCGTGGAGGCAGTGGTCGGAGCTTTTGGAGGACGTCCAGAGTGGCCGACAGTTGACAGCCCGGGCTCGGGCCGTGGTACAGGAGTATCCGAACCGATTCGAGACCGTGTACGCGTGGATTCCCGGCACCGAACCCGAGCTCCCCGGCGTGGTCTACACCGGCCATCTCTTCGAGGGATATACGAAGAGGGGAGCCAACGACAACATGGGCGGCCCGGCGATCCAGTTGGAGATCCTGCGGGCCCTCCACGACCTCATCAACGCTGGGAAGCTCCCGCAGCCCAGGCGGACGCTCCATTTCATCTGGCCCAACGAGATCAGTGGGACCTATGAATTTTTGAAACGGGATCCAGCCCTTCTGGACCGGCTCTCCATCAACATCAACATGGATATGGTGAGTGAAGCCCTCCGGAAGAACAACGGCCTCTTCACCATGGCGGAAACGCCTCCCTACCTGGCTTCCTACTTCGATGGCCTCGCGCATTCCGTTCTGGACTACGTGTGGCGTACGAACGACATCGTCTACCTCCCCGACTCCCCCAGGGGGCGCCCTGGAGGCCAGTACTTCCCTCGCCCCCTCTGGGAGAAGAACGGCACCAAGGATGCCTTTCGCTTCTTCATCCATGAAGCCACCGGGGGGAGTGATCACATCGTCTTCAACAACCCGTCGGTTGGGATCCCGGGGATCGAGTTCTTCACCTGGCCCGACCAGTGGTATCATGCGGACAAAGACACCCCTGAGAATGGAGATCCCACGGAGATGAGGCGGGTTGCCTTTATCGGGGCCTCCACAGGGTGGGCCTCGGCAAACCTCACCGACGACATGCTCCCGGATCTCTTGGACGCCGTATCGGAGTTCGGGTATTCCCGGGTGGCCGAACGGGGACTTCCACGGGCGCTACAAGGTCTGGACGGAAGCGATGGGAGTAGAGAGGAGGCCCTCTCAGGGGCTTTGAACACTCTGAAAGAGGCCATCCGTCGGGAATATGACGCCGTCCGGTCGGTTCGGGAGATCTATTCCGGAAGCTCGGCGGCAGAAGCCCAGGTGTCCCTGGAGCTGGAGCGATGGTCGGGATATGGGGAAGCCCTGGAAGAGTTTCTCCTGAACGCCGCGTCGGGCTCGTCCGGGACTCCCGTTTCCCGGCCGGAGCCGTCGGCCAGAGAGCTGGAATACGCCGATGTGTTCCCACGGCTGGCCCCGGAGATCAGGGGACAGGAGTTCAATCTGGGGCGCTACGACCGGGCTCAGGCCTTTTTTCAGGAAAACCCCGGGGTCCTTTCCGATCTGGGTCTGGGGCGAAACCAGACCACCCAGATCCTGAACTTCGTGAATGGGAACCGTTCAGTCCTGGATATCCGGAACGGTGTGGCGGCGTGGACCGGGGAGAGGACCACGGTAGAGCAGGTGGCAGGCTACCTCGACATCCTGGAAGAGGTGGGATGGATCACGCTGGAGGAGAGGGGAGATCCGGTTGCCACCTTTTCCATTGTCGGTTTCGATCCGGTCACCGGCGAGATGGGAGTTGCGGTACAGTCCAGAGTCTTCTCGGTAGGCAACGGTGTCATCTGGGGAGAGGCCGGGGTGGGGGTGGTAGCGACGCAGGCCTGGGTGGATGTCAGCTATGGACCCCAGGGACTGGAGCTGTTGCGGCAGGGCCTTTCCCCCCAGGAGGTCGTGGACCGGATCCTCCAGGATGACCCGGATCCCTGGGGTGACCGGTGGCCGAAGGAGGGGCGCCAGTTCTCCGTGATGGATGCTTCGGGAGCGGTAGCGACGTACACCGGTCCGAAGGCCAGTGACTGGGCGGGCCACCGAATCGGTCAGTACTGCTCGGCTCAGGGGAATATCCTTGCAGGGCAGGCCGTTGTAGACGGAATGGTGGAGGCCTTCGAAGCCACGGAGGAGCCCGGCGGACGTATAGCCATCCTGGGCCCTGGCCAGCAGTCCCGTCTCCGGAAGGCGCTCATAGAGACCTGCATGGGGCACAAGGGAGGTAGCCATCTCCTCGGGCAGGAGGTGCTTCTG
>CBDUAX010000622.1:0-2935 GCA_965365235.1 uncultured bacterium | reverse complement strand
GATGCCTCCCAGTCCGAATGGGCCCCGCCAGCGGGTTCCGGGATGATCTCGTCGGCGATCCCGAGTTTAAGGAGGTCCTTGGAAGTGATTTTCAGCGCAGTGGCGGCCTTCTCGCGTTCACCGGCGGTTCGCCAGAGGATGGCGGCACACCCCTCCGGGGAGATGACCGAATAGATGGAGTGTTCCATCATGAGAATTCGGTTGGTCACACCCAGGGCGAGGGCCCCGCCAGACCCCCCCTCTCCAATGACCACAGAGATGACGGGGACCCGCAGACGGGACATCTCGCGAAGGTTCGTGGCGATGGCTTCGGCTTGCCCCCGTTCCTCCGCACCGATCCCCGGGTAGGCACCTGGGGTGTCGATGAAGGTGACGATGGGCCTGCTGAACTTTTCCGCCTGTCGCATGAGGCGCAGGGCCTTCCGATACCCCTCCGGGTGTGGGGACCCAAAGTTGCGCCAGAGGTTTTCCTTCATGTCACGGCCCTTTTGCTGGCCGATGACCATGACGGTGTCGCCCTGTAGGCGAGCCCAACCCCCAACGACGGCGCCGTCGTCCCGGAAGGCCCGATCTCCAAAGAGCTCGATCCAATCGGTGAAGATCAACTTCACGTAGTCCAGGGTGTAGGGGCGCTTCGGATGCCTCGCCACCTGAACCTGTTCCATTGGAGAGAGGTTCTTGAAGGTTTCCTCGGTCAAGACGTCGAGTTTGCGGCGGAGGACCCTGACCTCGTCGGAAACGTCGATCCCTTTGCCGTCGGCCTTTTCCAAGAGATCCCCGATCTGCTCCTGGATTTCGATGATGTCCCGCTCGAACTCCAGTTGTGGACGTGTGGCCAAAACGCACTCCTGATGGAAGATCCTGCCAGGAAAAACTCTTGGCTATGATAACGGATGTAGCCGGGGGGAGTGAAGATTCTCGTTGAGGCAGGGGTGTGTCCCAGGTGCCCCGACCGGCCTCGGGCTCAGAGCAGGATAAGGGGCCCAGGCGGCCCGCCCCGTGGTCGGCGATCCGTTAGATGGTGTGCCGAACGACCTCGAGGGGCTCCACCTCGCCGTAACCCAGGAACCGCCCCCAATAGCGCGCCGAGGCGCGTGCCAGATCGGGATCCAGATGCGGGCGCCCTCGAACCTGAGCCTCGTAATGGGATAGAGCCGCCATCTTCTGGTCCAGATACTCTGAGATGTCCTCGAAAACGCCCGGACGAAAGTCCAGCGTGGTCGTGGCGGACTGATAACAATAGAAGCCAGGGACCTTTGATCCGGAGATGTCTGCCGCCTGGTGTGCGTGGGTGCGGCTTTCCCTGACGTCGCGTCCCGAGGGGGCGAAAAGGATTTCCGGTTCCAGTTCGTGCACGATGTCCTGGAGCCGGAGGACCATGACGTCCAGATCCCCGATCTCCGGTGCTCCCTCCAAGGGAAGAATGGCTTCAGCGCCGATGATCTGAGCCGCCCGCTGGGCAGCCAGATTCCGGTCCGCCGCTTCGGCCCCCGTAGCACCGGAGCCGAACACGAGAATGTGGATCTTGTCACCGGCAGCGGCGTGTTTCAGGAGGATCCCTCCGCATCCGGCCTCGACATCACCCGGGAGGGCGCCAACGGCCAGGATCCGTTTCTCCCTGGCTGTCGATTGGGCCTTCACGGCGAGAAGGTCGTTCACCGTGTTCATGAGTTCCTCACCATCGATGGGCTTGCTGAGGATCTCATTTGCACCGGCGCGGAAAGCGCCTTCTAGGTAGCTGGCGGCGGCATACGCGGAGGTCGCCAGGATGGGCGTTTCCGGTTGGTAGATTTTGGACCGAGTAATGATCTCGATGCCATCTCGTCCCGGCAGGTTGATATCCGTGACCACCAGGTCCCAGCGCTGGTTTTCCACCAGCTGGCAACCCCGGATTCCATCCTGCGCCAGGGTGACCCGCATGGAGTCATCCCCCTCCAGGAGGGCCCGGATCAAGATGGCATCCGAGAGATTGTCCTCAACGAGGAGAATCTGGACCTTCTTCCCTTCGCCTTCGGTCATGGTGTCGACGGGGCGGATGTGGATGGCGTGGGTGCCAAGGACGACCCTATCCTTTCATGGTAACAATTCTCGGGGAGAGGGGCACGGGTCTGGGTTTTGACCTTCCTCGATGGGATACTCAGGCAGCTGCTTCGGCAGGTGCCTCGGCTTGGGATTTCGGCTCCGGAACCAGGAACCAGACGATGATGCCCATCCCGAGAACCGAAACCGCTCCGATGACGGTGTTGCTCCCGTATCCGAATTCCGAGTAGAAGGGACCTGCGAGGGCTCCACCCAATCCGAACCCCACCTGCCCCAGGGCGACGGTGAGGCTCATGAGGGAGCCCCGGTTGTGGTCTGGAGTCAGGGCGGTAAGGAGGGCGGAGAAGGGGCTGATGCGCATGGCCACCAATACCATGACGGCGAAAAACACCGGATACGCTACCCACAGGGTCCGGATCATCACCGTCGTTCCCAGCATGACGAAGAAGAGGCCCACACAGGAGAGGAGCACGATGAGTTTTCGACCGATCCGATCGGATAGCTTCCCCGCCTGAGGGCCGGTAAGGACATTGGCGATGCCACCCACCAGGAAGAGGGAAGCAATCTGGTTGGGTGAGAACCCGATGCTTCGCTCCAACCAGGTCGGCAGGTAGACGACGTAGATGCTGACCCCCAGAAACATGAGGAAGAAGGCGGCCGATGCTGCGGCAATCTCCCTCTGTTTCAGCATGGCCCAGTAGTCGCTGATGGCCCCGCCAACCGTGAGGCGCCCTTCCCACTTCCGGACCGGCGGTTGTGGGATCCGCATCCAGATCAGAATGAAGGTCATGGTCATGGTGAGGGCGAAGAGATAAAACGGTGCTCGAAACCCGAACTGCCCTGCCAGCACCACGCCCATGGGGATTCCGAAGATTTGGCCAAAAGCCGATCCGCT
>CBDUAX010000621.1:0-2938 GCA_965365235.1 uncultured bacterium | reverse complement strand
TCACCCGTCAGAATCTCGCTTCAACGCCGGGCCGCACCGGCCCGTGGCGTCAACCAGGCCGTGTACCCCGTGCCCTCGAGCCTGAGGGGGGCGTTGCTGGTGGAACTCCTGAAGAGGGGGGGCATGGATGATGCTTTGGTATTCACCCGCACAAAGCACAGAGCGGACCGATTAACCAAGCTCCTGAATCGCAACGGCGTTTCTGCCGAACGCATTCATGGAAACCGTTCCCAGGCCCAGCGCACCAAGGCCCTGGCAGGCTTCAAGGCCGGAGAGTTCCGGGTCTTGGTGGCTACGGACATCGCCGCCCGAGGAATCGACGTCGAGGCCCTGGGACATGTGGTGAACTTCGACATCCCCTCCGTACCCGACGACTACATCCACCGGGTGGGACGCACGGCCCGAGCCGATGCCAAGGGGGAGGCCTTCACCCTGGTTGCTCCTGAGGACGAGGCCGACCTGGGACGCATCGAAAGGGCTGTGGGGTCAAAGATCCCCCGGGTGCGTTTGGAAGGGTTCGCCTACGAGGCCGCCCCGGGGGAACCCTTGGAGGTGCCCATCGGCCAGCGCATTGCCGCCATCCGGGCCAAGAAGGCGGAGGACCGGGCCCGATCCGCCGCCAAGGCTGCGAAGAAGAAAAGGACCGAGAGCACCCTGGTGGGCACCCGGCCAAGAAGGCGCCGATACGGGGGAAGTAGCGGGCAATAATCGCGGAGGGGCCAGATGCTCTGCTGCCCCTCGGTTCTTTCCTTCGACTCGGATTACGGCCTCAGGAAGCTGGGGGATGTCGGCGGGTCCTTCTCACTCCGCCTTGAGCGCCCTCACCGGATCCACCCGGCTGGCCCGACGGGCCGGCACGTAGGAGGCCACCAGGGTCACGGCCAGGAGAATCATCGGCACCCCTAGAAAGGTGATCGGATCCAGGGCGGCGACTCCGAAGAGGAGGCTCCGGAGCACCTGAGAGCCCAGGAGAGCCAGAACCAATCCCAGGAGAGTGCCGACGCCGACCAGGACCATCCCTTCCCGGACCACTTGCTGGACCACCTTTCCAGGGGCGGCGCCGAGGGACATGCGGATGCCCATTTCTCGGCTTCTCCGGGAGACGGCGTAGCTCACGATCCCGTACAACCCGATGCTGGCCAGCACAAGGGCCACCAGGGCAAAAACCGTGGAGAGTAGGGCCCCCAGCCGGGCAGGCATGAGCTGGACCCCCAGGTGGGTTTCCATGGTTTTGGTTTCCAAAACCACGATCTCCGGGTCCATCTCCCTCAGAGTGTTGAATGCGACCCGGAGACCCGTTTCCGGGAGGTCCCTCGTCTGGACCAGAACCGTGAGGAAAGAGGTGTACCGCTGGCTGTACGGGGTGTAGATGAACTCCGTGGGGCCTTCACCCAGGGTCCGGACCTTGGTAGCTCGGGCCACACCCACGACAAGAAGTTCCTGTCCACTTTCGCGCCGAACGATCTTCCCGATGGGATCTTCCCCAGGCCAGAACTTTTCGGCAAAAACCTCGTTGACGATACAGACTCGCACCCCATCCGGGAGGTCGGTGTCCAGGAAATTCCTGCCCTGGACGATGGGGATGCCAGCCGATTCGAACCATTCTGGGGTGGCTACGGATTGGTTGATCTCCCAAACCCTACGGCCGGGAGGAGGCTCTACTCCGTCCACATTCAGGTCCATAGTCTGGGTGGAGGTCGTGTTCAGGTGGATGTTCCCGATTGCCCCCGCAGCGACAATGCCAGGTTGCTCCTCGAGTCGGTTCAGGTACTCCTGCACGAAGACCCGCCCAGACTCCGCATCGTACCGTTCCCCCGAGACGATGAAACTGAGGAAGGCCGAGGGCGCCTCGGCGAACCCTGGATCAACCGACTGGCGGGCCTGGGCACTCCGCATGAAGAGACCGGCGGAGATCAGAAGGAAAAGCGATGCTGCCACCTGCCCGGCGACCAAGGCATTCCTCAGCGTAAACCGCCTCGGTTTCCCACCCCCTGTGCTCTCGTCCTTCAGCGTGGGTGCTACATCTGGGTTGGTAGACTGGAGCGCGGGCGCCAAACCGAAAAGAAATCCGGTTACAGCGGTGATGCCCAGGGCGAAGAGAAACCCACGCCCTGTCATTCCCAATTCGATGGAGATGTCGCCGGGGAGTGGCAAGTCCATGCCCATCAACAGATTCAGGAGCCAGATGGACACACCCATCCCCAGCACCCCACCCATGACGGCCAGGAGAGTGGTCTCCGTGAGGAGTTGGCGGATCAGCGTCCCGCGTTGGGCCCCCAGCGCCAGCCGCATGGCGATCTCTTTCCGCCGGTCGGTGCCACGAGCAAGAAGGAAAGAGGCCAGGTTGGCGCAGGCGATGAGGAGGACCACCCCCACCAGGACCAACGCGAGGATTGAAGCCGGGACCAGCACCTTGTCCAAGACCGGGTTCATCACCACGTCCTCGGTGTACATGGGAATGAAGCGCCGGGATCCGTCCCACTGGTCCGGGTAGGTCTCCTCGAGGCTGGCGGCGATCCCTGCCAGCGTGACATTGGCCTGCTCCAGAGATACCCCGGGTCGGAGGCGGGCCCTGGCGAAGTAGGATTGGTTGTCGCGGCTGGCCAGGATGTCTCCTGAGCTCTGCGTTATGGCGTTGGCCATGGTGATGGGGATGATGAAGTCCAAGGGTACGCCCTCGGCCCGCACGACCCCGGTGTAATCGTCCCGGGCCACGCCGATGATGGTGTAGGCTTTCCCGTTCATCACCAAGGTCTGGCCCAGGACCCCGGGGTCGGCCCCGTACTCCCGCTCCCAGTACCCGTGCCCCAGCATCACCACGTAGCTGGAACCCGGGGACAGGTCGTCTTCCGGGAGGATGGTCCGCCCGATGGAGGCACCCATGCCCAAGGTCGGGAAGTAGGTGCCGCTCACCAATTCTCCGAACAGGCTGACGACC
>CBDUAX010000620.1:0-2941 GCA_965365235.1 uncultured bacterium | reverse complement strand
AGGAGGTCCCGGAAGGGCTGAAGCCGCTCCTGGCTGAGCGAGTCCGGGCCCGTTTCCCCGGTGCTGAGGTAGAGGTGGCGACGGGGCCTACGGGGTTTGGGGTCGGGGACACCATCTTCGCCAAGGATTGGGAGATCCCCTGGGAGGTAGACGAGGTCCGGGATCTTCTGAGCCGGGAGGTCTATCCGAACCTCCAGGGGGGCCAGCCAGCCGAAGTCGAGGTTCGGGTCAGTGAGTCACCGGAGATCCGGATGGCCCTGGAAGGTGAGATCCGGGCCGAACTGGAGGCCCGAGGTGTCCTGGACGCTTCGGTCCGGGTGCTGAGCGCCTACAAACAGGGGTATTCCTGGATCCACGACGTCCTGCTCCCGCAGCTCCGGGGGCGTGGGGCAACCTCGATTCGTCTCACCTACCACACGCTGGAAGAATCCGATGAGGTCCGCTGGCAGACCATCGCAGCGGAGACCCGTTGGCTCCAGGAGGTCTTTCCTTTCGATGCGGTTCTGGCCCGGGAGCTGGGGATTCCCGACTCGTCGGTGACCTTCCATCCGACCCGGGAGCAGGACCCCATCTATACCTTCGAAGCGTTCGACGAGACGGGTGCCGTGGTCCTGCGGGACACCTTTACCCCCAAATACGTCGTCCGCCCTTTCTTCGACCTCTTCCCCGAATACGAACAGGTCCGGGTCACTACCGGGTGGGTTCGGGCTTCCACGGGCGAAACGGACCTGGTGGACGAGCGGGTCGCCACCGACCCCGAGCGGTTCTGGGACCGGCTCCAGACCGAGGCCTACGGTGAGATCATCCAGTATGTCATGGATACCCAGGACGGGAATCCTTCCGGGGACAACGCCCCATTTTTCGATGCCTTCCAGGTGGATCTCCGCCTCAGCGAACCCGACTACCGCATCGGGATCGACGAAGAGGGGATCAGCTCTTTGGAGGCCCTCCACGAAGACATCTTCTTCGAAACCCACACCCTCTTTGCCCTTCTGGGCGGGCGTTACCAGACCAGTCTTTCCTACCCCGGCCGAGTCCTTCCCTTCATGGATCCCAGCGGGGAGGGCCGGCCGGGCCGGGCCCTCCTCACCCTCACGGGGAAGGAGCGAGGGAATCCGGAGCTGGTCCTCCGCAGCTGGAGCGAAGAGGCCAGTGCCCCGAAGGTGAGGCGCTACCAGTTGACGCCCCTTCCTGTGGAGGCTCCTCGGGTGGTAGGTGCCACCCTCAGGGCCGGAGAGGAAGGTGTAAGCCAACTCCTGGCTCGTGTGGCGGTGACGGATTCTGTGGACCGGTTAGAGGAGTTCGAAGGCCGAAGCTCCGAAGGCGCCATCGACCGCCAATTCCTGAGCACCGAACTGTTCTTGGGTATGCTGGAATCTCTGAGAGGGTTGCAGGAGGAGGGGATCTTCACCGAGACGCTCTCCTGGGACCGGGTCGGGGAGCTGGCCCTGGACTTCCGCATGGAGAAGGACAGCAGCTATCTGGCCAGCGCTTTTCTGCCCAGGAGTGGGGCGCCGGGCTCTACCGACAACCCCAGGTTATCTGCAGAGGGGTGGCGATATTCCGGGGACCGGCTCGTGCAGTGGGACACCCCTATCCCCCCGGAAGAAAACGAAGAGCTGCTGGCGAAACTCGCCACCTTCCCCGGTGTCACGGCCTACTACCTCACCGATTCCTACCTGGGCCACCGGGTCTGGGCCGCCGACTTTCTGCTTCCACAGGAAGGAGAGTTTGTATCCCAGGCGAAGCTGAACGCGTTGAAGCCCACCCTCTTCATCAGCGGTCGGGAGCACGCCAACGAGGTATCCAGCACCAGTCATATCTTGCGTCTGGGTGAACTGCTGGTGACGGATTCCGCCCACAAAGAGCTCTTGAAGAAGGTGAACGTCGTCCTCCATCCCATGACCAATCCGGATGGGGCGGCCCTGGTCCGGGACCGCCTCCGGGTCAACCCCACGCATATGCTTCATGCTGGCCGCCCAGGGGCCCTGGGAGTGGACGCCACCAGCGGGGGGAGGGGAGAGGACCCGGTGTATCCTGAGGCTCGGGCCCGACACCTCATCAGGGAAGCCTGGCTTCCTGACGTTTACCTGAACCCCCATGGCTACCCCAGCCACGAGTGGGTCCAGTACTTCGCCGGGTACAGCGCCTGGGTCAGAAGCCGCCGGGGTGGGGCCAGGGACTGGTGGGTGCCCCGGTCCTGGTTCATCCCCAGCTTCAGCTGGGTGGAAGACGAGGAGAACCCCGAATACAAGACGGCCCAGTTCGCCATCCTGGACTCCATGGCAGCCGCTATGACCTCAGACCCGGCGGTGGACGCGGCAAACACCCGTCTCTATGCCCGTTACAAGAAGTACGGCGTGCAGGACCGGGAAGGGTTCACAGAGTATTTCCACAACGGAATGCTGGTGAACATGCGCTTGAAGGGGGCGGAGAGTATCGGGAACGGACTCTACAGCCCGCGCATCACCTACTTCAGCGCCACGACGGAGGCACCGGATGAACCGGCTATGGGAGACTGGATGGAGCTGATGGGAAGAATGGGCATCACCCACACCTCCTCGGCCCTCCGCTACCTGGCCACGGGTGAGTTCGAGACGAAGCGCGAAGCCGAGGCTTTCCACGGAGTGGTGAAGCGGAAGGTGTACCGTTTGAAGCCCGTGGTCCCGCCGGGGGCTGGGGAGAAGGACGACGACGGAGAGGGCGGGGGAGCCACCCCCGGTCGTGGCAGGGGGCCTCTGCCCAGGTAGGGTGGGGTAGTGAGTTGGGGTGGACGGCCCCTCCCCCTTCCTACTCGTCTTCTCCTTCCTCGATCTGTCGGGAGAGGTATTTCACCCATACCTGGAGCCTGGCCGACTCCGTCTCCTCCCGGTGGCGCTGCCGGGCCCGGGTTCTGACCAACTGCACGCCGGAGGAGAAGAGGATCAAACCCAGCGTCATG
>CBDUAX010000619.1:0-2943 GCA_965365235.1 uncultured bacterium | reverse complement strand
CCACTTTGTTTCCCAGGAGGGGGTTTATCTGGCCAGGGTGAGGTTCCCGACTCCCTGGAGAGATTTCACCATGGATGCCGGGATTGTGTACGCTCTGACCCGGGATCCGGAGACGGACCTGACCACGCTGAGGGCCTTTCGGGTGGACATCCCCAGCTCTCTCCTTGCTGAGGCTACGAGGGTTTTGGACGAAGCCTCTCGGGCCGAGATTCGAGAGGGGTGATCCACTGCGCCGGTATCGGCCAACCGAGAAGTCACTCCACGCCAAGGGAGTCGATGGGATCGAAATTCAAGGCTCGTCGCAACGGGAGGGCAAGGGAAAGAACGACGGCCATCAAGAGCACGCCGATCCAAATGGCCAGGGCCAAAGGGTCGGCGGTGGTTTTGCCCGGAGCATGCTCCCCACCAGGCGCGTTGCCCCCGATGCTCCGGCGAGTCCGGCACCCAGGCCCAAACGCAGGGACACTCCAATGGGACCGAGCACTGACGTTGCGATGGAGATCCGGTCGGGACCGATGGCCACCCGGATTCCCGATCTCACGTCTCCCGCTAGCCACCGCCAGAGCGACAACGGCGAAGACGCCCGTGGCAGCGAGGAGGAGTCTGAGGGCTGCGATGACCGAGAAGAGCTCGGCGTTCATCCTCTGTGTGTAGAGGAAGCCCCTGACGACATCCCGGTAGGGGAGGATGTTCACGATAGCGAGTCGGGTACCCACCGCGTTCAACTCCCGCTCCATCTCGTCTACGGCAACCACCGGGTCCCCTCGGACCTTGAGGAGGAGGGCATTGCCGGAACGGGAATAGACCTGCGGTAGTGAGAAGTAGGCCACCGGCCCCGGGTCGTCGAGGAGCGTCACTTGCCTGGCATCCTCTACGACTCCGACCACCTCGAAAGCTTGGTCCGGCTCGTCGCCCCCGCCCGGGCTGCCAGAGCAGCTGCCCGACTGCCTTCCCATCGGCCGAGAGCCGCGAAGCGAGGGTTTCATTCACGATGAGGACGCCGGGGGCGTCTGATGTATCCGTAACGAGGAAGGTGCGGCCCTGGAGCAGGTTCAGCTCCAACATCTCGAAGTAGCCCGGCCATACTCTCGCCACGGTCGCTTGTACGGGCTTCTCCCCCATCTCAGGTACAAGGCCTCCCCTGGGGTGCCCTGAGAGCGGGGCGTTCTCGGCGACGGTCGCCCCAGCCACCTATGGAAGGGTTTCTAATCTGCGGATGAGCTCTTCGAAGAACCGATGCCGCTCCGGAATCGGAACACCCATGCTGCTCGTGCTCCCCTAACTGGCCAGCCTCTCGCCGGCCTCAAATCCCGGGTCGACGCTACGGGTGGTTTCCAGGGTCCGGAGCACCAAACCCGCTACGAAGAGAAGCACGACGCAGATCGCGATCTGCCCGGAGACGAGCAGATCGCGTAGTCCGGGAAGTCGGGTCCGTGGGACACGGATGGAGGAGAAACGGGGCCCTCCTGCCCGTAGTGCTTCAGCCGGGCTGTGGCCCGAGCCTCGAAGGGCTGGACTTAGCCCCGTCGCCCCGACTTTGGAGTAGGGTTGGTTGTTGAGCAGGACGGTCTGGCCAAGAACGTCGGTGTCTGATCCGTACCGCTGGACCCAGTACCGGTGGGAAAGGACGGTGGTGGGAACCGCGCCCGTGACGGAAACCTGGTTCCCGTCCAACGCCAAAGGGTCCAGGAAGTCGGGGGAGGGGAGCGGCGCCCGGGGTACGTCATCAGTGGCGAAGCAGACCTGGTACAGGTCGTTGACCCCGACTCCGGGGAACGTTCTGGCGTAGGCATTTACATAGCTGAAGACATCGGTACTCGTGGACAGACCCAGGGCGAGAGTGCCTGGGGAAGGAGGGTGAATCGGAGGTTCCGAGAAAGCCTCCGGATCCCTTCCATCAGCTCCTGAGCTATCCAATCCATCCGGTTTTGTGCCTCGTTCCGGTCTCAGTCGGTCCCCTCGGAGTCTCGTTCTTCAACCCGGAGGTGGCAGGAACATCTGGGCGATGGCTTCGCCGTACCGTGCCGAATCGAATGGGAGCGCGTTCGCCTGGAGGGCAACCACTACCCCATGGGTGTCGAAGTTGGCCAGGAAGGACCGTGTGCCTTTCACGGTCCCGGTGTGGCTGGGGTACTGGCGCCCGGCTTGGTCGGTCCGGATCTGCCACACCAGACCCTGTTGGAACCCGAGGGGTTGGGGTTCTCCTCCGGGCACGTACCTGAGAATTGACGGATCGAGCTGAACCCGATGCATCTCGGCGACCGTCTCCGGTCGCAGAAGCCGCCCTTCGTTTATGGCGATGGCAAAGCGAACCAGGTCCTCGACGGTCGAGATGATTCCACCCCCGGCGTACTTGTAGCTCGGGTCCTCCGGCGGCGGGTTGATGAAGCGGCCGTCTTCGCCCCGGACATATCCATGACCACGGTTCTGGACCACCCGGGAAGGCACGTCGAACTGAGTCGCCATCATGCCGGCCGGCTCCCAGACGAAACGTTTCAGGAATTCTTCGAACTCCATGCCCGAGGCGGCCTCCACGATTCCATGTTGCAGATTCTGGGCGTGGGAGGAGTACAGATAGGCTGTGCCTGGCTCATACATCAGAGGGTCGTCCCGCCAGAGTTCGGTTGCCTCCTCGAAAGTGTCGTAATGCCGGAATGCCTTGAGGCCGTGGGGCCCGAACTCCACACCATTGTAGTGCCGGGTGCCGGAGGTATGGGTCAGGATCTGCCGTACGGTTATGGGAAAAGCCTTCTCAGGATAGTAGGGCAGATAGGTTTGGATCGTTGCGTCCAGATCGACCCGTCCTTCTTCCGCCAAGCGCAAGAGTCCCACCACCGCAAGCACTTTTGATACCGACCCGGCGTTGTGGACCGTACGCCCGGTGGCCGGGGTTTTGTTGTCCAATTCCGCGTATCCCACTCCCTCGGAGAAGACGATTTCGCC
>CBDUAX010000618.1:0-2944 GCA_965365235.1 uncultured bacterium | reverse complement strand
CGCCCCGGCTTCTTTGGCCAGAACGATGGCCTCCTCGATGGCCTCCACTTCTCCGCTGATGACGATCTGCCCTGGAGAGTTGAAGTTCGCTGGGACACAGACCTTCCCGGTCTTTTCCACGGAGCTACAGACCTCCTCAGCCGCTGCATCCTCCAGCCCCAGAAGAGCCGCCATGGCCCCCGGCCTCTCCTTACCGGAAGCAAACATCAACTCACCCCGGGTCCGCACCGCCAGGAGGGCATCTCCAAAGCCCAGGGTGCCTGCCGCCACGTAGGCCGAAAATTCCCCCAGTGAATGGCCGGCCGCCAAAGCAACTGGCCCCAACTCAGATCCAATAACCCGGTGGACGGCCACGGAGTGGACCAGAAGGGCGGGTTGGGCATTCTTGGTGAGGGTGAGCTCTTCCTGAGGCCCTTCCCAGGCCAGGCGGGAAAGGTGGAAACCCAGAAGATCGTCTGCCTCCTGAAAGGTCTCGGCTGCCAAAGGGAAGGCATCGGCAAGGTCCCTGCCCATCCCGACGAACTGGGATCCCTGTCCCGGAAAGAGCAACGCAGTGGTCATGAGTCCCGGACTTTGGCTAGAGTCGAAGGGCCAGAGCCGACCATGTGAACCCTGCCCCAAAGGCCACGGTCAGGACCTTCGATCCTGGCCCCACGAGGCCTTGTTCGATGGTCTCGTCCAATGCCACCGCAATCGCAGCCGAGCTCATGTTCCCATATCGGTCCACATTGACGAAGACCTTCTCCATGGGGATCCCGGCATATTTTGCGGTAGCGGTGATGATTCGCATGTTGGCCTGGTGAGGGATGAGGAGATCGATATCTCCACCGGTCATCCCGGCCCTCTGGAGGGCCTGGTCCGAGGCCTCGGCCATTGAGCGAACCGCGTTCTTGAAAACCTCTCGGCCAGACATCTTCAGGAGGTAGTCCCTGTTGTCGAAACCCTCCTGGGTCATGGGGATGGCCGCCCCACCCGCCGGACGGTAGAGGAGATTCCCAAGCGTTCCGTCGGACTTGTGGAAGCTGGAGAGGATCCCCGCATCGCCAGTGGCACGCTTGAGCACTGCGGCTCCCGCTCCATCCCCAAAGAGGACACAGGTGGTCCGATCTTCCCAATCCACAATGGAGCTCATCTTCTCGGTGGCAACCACCAGAGCGATCTCTCCGCGCCCCGCTGCCAGGAACCCCTCGGCAACGCTCAAGCCGTATAACCACCCTGAGCAAGCCGCCGCGAGGTCGAAGGCCATGGCATTGTCGGCCCCCAGAAGGGCCTGGACGTCACAGGCAGTGGAGGGGAGCCATCGGTCCGGCGTGGCCGTCGCCAGGATGAGGAAATCCACCTCACCCGGCTGGACCCCAGCCTTTTCCATGGCCCTTCGGGCGGCCTCGGCGGCCATATCCGCCGCACCCTCGTCGGGCCGGGCGATTCTCCGCTCCCGGATCCCCGTCCGTTCCCGGATCCACTCATCAGAGGTCTCCACCATTTCCTCGAGATCGGCATTGGTGAGGACACGGTCCGGGAGGTACCGGCCCGTGGAGACGATTTCTACGAGGGGCTTGGGATTCTTGACCATTCTGTGGATTCTCTAGGAGCTGTTCTTCTTCGCCAAGGCGGCGGTCATGTGGGAAACCATGGAGGAGTCGACGGCCTGAGCAGCCACTTCCAGTGCGCTGGCCATGGCCTTGGGAGTCGCGGCTCCGTGGGTGATGATGGACACCCCGTTCACGCCAACCAGAGGTGCTCCACCGTACTCAGCATAGTCGACCTTCTTCATGACACCTCTGAGATCCAGCCCCTCCACACCCCGGGCCTCGATCTCACGGCCGAAAAGGTCCATAAGAAAAATGGCTGCCGATTCGTAGAACTTCAGGATGACATTCCCGACGAACCCGTCACAGACCAGGACATCGCACTCGCCGGCAACGATGCCGTGGCCTTCGATGTTCCCAACGAAATTGAGATCCGTTCCGGTCAGGAGCCTATGGGTTTCAACAGAAAGCTCGTTTCCCTTCTCCGTTTCAGCACCGATGTTCAGAAGGCCGACTCTGGGGCGCTCCACTCCCAAGAGGTCCTGGGCGTAGATGGTCCCCATTTGGGCGAACTGAAGAAGGTGTTGGGGCTTGCAGTCGACGTTGGCCCCTGCATCCAGAAGGAGCGTGGGATTCCCGGAGGTAGGCAGCACCGTACCGATAGCCGGCCGGTCTACCCCGGGGAGGGGCCTGAGGAAAAAGAGGGACGCGGCCATGACGGCCCCAGTGGATCCCCCGCTGACGAAGGCGTCCACTTCTCCTTCCTTCTGGAGCTTGATGCCGACGACGATGGACGAATTGGGCTTGCGCCGGACTGCCTGGGCCGGGGACTCACCCGGCACAATCCGGTCCGGGGCGTGGGCCACTGAGAGGCGGTCCGTGGGGAAGCCGGAGTGGGTCTTCAACTCCGAAGAGATCAAATCCTGATCTCCCACCAGAACGACCTCAAAATCCGAGTCGGACCTGCTCAGGGCCTCGACGGCCCCCCCGATTTCGCTGTGGGGGGCGCTGTCCGTACCCATGGCATCCAGGGCTATTCGCAACGGAAAACCCCCGGATCAGTCCTGATCAACGTCCAGAACCGCTTTGTCACGGTAATACCCGCAGGTGGGGCAAACCCGATGGGGGAGCTTGGGATCGCCACATCGGGGGCAGCTCTGAGCATTGACAGCCTCCGCCTTGATGTGGGTCCGACGCTTCCGCTGACGCTGTTTCGAAGTCCGCCTCTTGGGAACTGCCATGGTTCATTCTCGCTCTTCGTTCAGCGCTCTAAGGGCATCCCAACGGGGATCAGGCTCCTCATCCGAGCACTGGCAAGTCTCTTCATTCAGATTTTGACCACATCGTGGGCACAAGCCCTTGCAGTCTTTTCTACAAACGGCGAATGGTCGGTAAGAAAGGACCACTTCCTCACG
>CBDUAX010000617.1:0-2950 GCA_965365235.1 uncultured bacterium | reverse complement strand
GGAAGAACGAGGCAGGGGGGTTCAGATCCTGGGAGGTCGCCCTCGGTTCCATCGGGTCCTAATTTCCCCCTAATGCCGACCTCGGGACCAGGATAAGTATAGGACCCGGCCGAGGAGGGGACAAAAACCCGATTCCCCAGGCGGGTCCTTCCTCAGTGAGGACAAATCATGCGACTTCTTTCAGGTATTGCCTTTGTCTTCCTACTCGCCATCCACGGCACCCTTTCGGCCCAAAATGGGTTGAAGGTTTACATATCGGTGGATATGGAGGGCGCCGTGGGAGTGGTCACAGGAGATCATCTGGGTCCCAGCGGGTTCGAGTACCAGAAGGCTCGGGAGTGGCTGACAGCCGAGGTGAATACTGCCATCGATGCGGCCCGGGCCGCTGGAGCCACCGAGTTTGTCATCAGTGATTCTCACGGGAACGGCGAAAACCTGCTCCTTGACCGCCTCCCCTCGGATGTCCTTCTGGTTCGTTCCTGGCCTCGCCCGCTGATGATGATGGAGGGGATCGACGGGAGTTTCGATGCCGTGCTCTTCATCGGCTATCACGCCAGCACGAATAATCTCCGTGGTGTCCGGGCCCATACTATGTCCAGCGCCAACCTGACAGGGGTGAAGCTGAATGGAATGGTGGTCCCTGAGGCCGGGATCAACGCAGCCATCGCAGGACACTTCGGGGTGCCAGTGGTCATGATCTCCGGAGACGACGCCATCATCGACGAGGCCACAACCCTCCTGGGAGATCTGGAGGGGGCGATTCTGAAGTGGAGCTACGGGTTTCACTCCGCAAAGACGGTGATGCCGGAGGTGGCCAACGCCCTCATCAGGGAAAAGGTGACTGCGGCTCTCGGTCGGTTGGAGGATTTTTCTCCATGGAGGCTCCAGGGTCCGATCCGAGCCGAAGTCAGCTTCAAGAACTACCTCCCGGCTGAGCTTCTGGCCTACCTCCCGATCGTCGATCGGGTGGATAGCCATACCATCGCCTTCACGGGCCAGGACATGCTCGAGGTCTCCCGGTTCCTGGCCTTCATCGGGCGATATCGGCCGGACATCAGCCCATGAGCCTGGCGTACGAACCCGTAGAGGACCGGGGATGGAAGGCCCGGACCTTCCATGTGATCTTCGGGCACGACACGGCGGCCGGAAAGACCTTCGACGTCCTCCTGATCCTCGCGATCCTTCTCAGCGTTGCGGTGGTGATGCTGGATACCGTGGCGGCCCTCGACGACTACCACCCCCTGTTTCTTGGGGCTGAGTGGATCTTCACCGTCCTGTTCACCGCCGAGTACGCCCTTCGGCTCCTCAGCGTGCGACGACCCGCCGGATACGCTCTGAGCTTCTTCGGCGTCGTGGACCTTCTAGCGGTGCTACCGACCTACCTCAGCCTCCTTGTGCCCGGAGGCCAGTATCTGATTGTTATCAGGATACTTAGGGTCTTACGTGTCTTCCGAGTTCTGAAGTTGGCGCGGTACGTAGGAGAGGCCCGGACCCTTGGGCTTGCCCTCAGGGCCAGTCGGTACAAGATCACGGTGTTCCTCTTCACCGTCCTCACGATCGTCGTTGTGGTCGGATCGTTCATGTACCTGATCGAGGGGCCTGATCACGGGTTTTCCAGTATTCCACAGGGGGTCTACTGGGCCATTGTGACCCTCACGACTGTTGGGTACGGAGACATTGCTCCCGAGACCCCCTTGGGCCAAACCCTGGCTGCATTGGTGATGATCATGGGATACGGAATTATCGCCGTCCCCACTGGGATCGTGACCGTCGAGCTAGCAAACCAGGCCCAGCGGAAACCCAGCTTTCAACGTTGTGCCGGATGCGGGACCTCCGACCACGATTCTGATGCGAGCTACTGTCGACGGTGTGGGGCCGGGCTCGAGGAGCAACCGTCAGGGGGAGCCTGACGGGGAATCAGGAGGGTATGGGAGCTGACCTTCGACAGGAGTGTTCCAGCCCCCACGAGGGGCCTCCATAGGTTCTCCAGAGGCTGGAAATCAATGTCAGGGCCGCAAAGGAGGCCTTTCGCCTTGAAGTCGACCCGCTCTCCACCGTATCTTCGGCTGGGTGGAGGCGCCTCCTCCATCCCGACCTTCAACAAAGAGGGAACCATGCGCTGGATCATCATGTCTTTGGCCGCAGCACTCGTCTTCTCGGGTTGCGCCTCAGGGGAGCCCCCGGCAGACGAAACAGCCGCCGACACTGCCTCCGCCTCCATGGTACAGGCCCAGGAAGCCTATGACCCGGCCGCCTTCGACACCATCACCTGGGAAACCCCAGAGGCGGCCTTGGAGCGGGGTGAGGTGGTCTATCGCTTCAGCTGCCTCCGGTGTCACGGCGAACGCGGTCTTGGTGATGCCGGTTTTGTGCGAGGTGGGGATACTCTCAGACCTCCTTCCTTCCGGGAGCCGACCTGGCGCTTTGCCGGAGACAAGCAGGGCATCAGGGAGCAAGTGTTCGTCGGTACGTTGGAGGGCATGCCCCATTGGGGTTTGGCAGGACTGGGGCCGAAGGACATCGACGCCGTGGCCACCTACATCCTGGAGGGATTCGGAAACGAGTAGTACGACCGATTCCCCGTAGTCACTGATAAGAGAACCCCGGGACGACCCTCAGTCGTCTCGGGGTTCTCATTTCCCTCAGGTGTCTCCACACCCCGGCACACCCCCGCTTTCAGGCCCCTTGGCCCAACTCCACCAGAAGTTTCACATGCCGCCACCATAGGTAGCCCCCTGCAGAGACCCCCGCGGCCAGATTCGCCAAGAGGATCATTGGCCAGGAGAGAATCCCCGTCAGTTCGGCGGCAAAGATCCCCATGACCGACACGCTGTAGATGAACCCCGCCAGGAAGAAGTAATAGGAAATAACATGGAATAACTACATATACATTAACATAACATAATATAATAAATACAGTGAGATATACACAACGCTACATAACAGAACA
>CBDUAX010000616.1:0-2950 GCA_965365235.1 uncultured bacterium | reverse complement strand
CCGCCGTGAACCGGGACCTGAAGGATGAGGCCTTGTCCAGTTTCCTACACTCCGGAGCCTATGTGGCCGGCATCGACTTCCGGCACATGTGGAACAACAGGGAATGGTTCGTCAATGGAACGCTGACCGGGAGTCGTGTGGAGGGGAGTCCGGAAGCCATCTCCCTTACCCAACGATCTCCTGCCCGGTACTGGCAGAGACCCGACGCGGGGCATGTTTCCCTGGATCCGTCCAGGACCAACCTCACCGGATGGCGGGGCTCCGTCTCCGCCGGCCGGCGGGCCGGGGATCACTGGCAGGGATCGGTATTCTCCTCGGCCCAAAGCCCCGGCTTCGAGGCCAACGATCTTGGGTTCGAGACCCGGGTCGACTCCTGGGACGTGGGGGGGGCACTCCTCTTCCGGGACATGGAACCGGACCGGGTCACACGCTGGTTCCAGGTGGACCTGGCCCCCAGTGTGGAATGGAACTTCGATGGGAATCTGGTGGGGGCCGACGTCTTCCTGGGGAGTATCCAGCAGTGGGCGAACTACTGGATGTCCTCCACGGCCGTTGTCCTCAGTCCCGAAACGGACAATGACCGTCTGACGCGGGGGGGACCCCTTGCACGGCATCCTTCCGGTTTCCGGGTGTCCCAATGGGTAGGTACGGATCAGAGGAAGCCCTACACAGCGAACCTCAACGCCACCTATGCGGTGAACGGCCGGGGTGGATGGGGATTTTTCCCCAGTGTCGGGGTGTCGTTCCGACCGACCTCCGCCCTGGAGATCCAGCTGGAACCGAGTTACCGGCGTACCCACGCCGTGGCCCAGTACGTCGCCGCGGTGACCGATCCCACCGCGGATCGGACCTTCGGGGCCCGCTACGTTTTCAGTGACCTGGATCAGACCACCGTCTCCATGAATACCCGCGTCAGCTGGACATTCACACCTCGCATGAGCCTTCAGCTCTTTCTCCAACCGTTCCTGTCAAGCGGCGATTACTCCAGCTATAAGGAGCTCCACCAGCCTCGGAAGTGGGACTGGGACGTATACGGCGAGGAGCGGGGTACCATCCACGAGGACAAGGGGCTCGTCCAGATCGATCCCGACGGAGAGGGAGTGGCTGAAGGTATCACCCTTCGTAACCCGGATTTCAACATGCGCTCCCTCAGGGGCAATGCGGTGCTCCGCTGGGAATACCGGCCTGGCTCAACCCTCTATCTGGTCTGGCAGCAGCGTCGCTTCGACTATGTGAACCATGGGCGGTTCCAGCTGGAGGAGGACTACGATGCCCTCTTCCGCACAAAGCCCGAGAACGTGTTTGCCTTGAAGGTCAGTTACTGGCTGGGCCGCTGACCCCATTCGGGAAGATCGCCGACCTTGCGAACGGGCGGGCCCCGGTGGGCTCGCCCGTTTCTTGTGGCCCTTTTCAGCTCGTGCTTGCGTTGGATCCCTTCCGGATGTCGATTTCCTTCCTGAAGGACCCGCCTGTATGGTTGCGGTTGATTCCGAAGTGGCTTGGAGAGACGCGAGACTTCTCATGACAATGATGTCGATTCACAGGCACCCCATGCTTGGAGCCCTTCTTTGGGCTCTCGGTTCCACCCTGGTCGGATGTCAGGAGGCACCCTCGGGCTGGCCCGACGCTGAGTGGACCACCTACGAGGTGGGTGGCCCACTCCCTGGCCTCAGCCCCGCCGAACGCACCCGATGGGAAGAGGGATACGCTCAGTTCATTCGCATCTGGACCGTAGAAGAGGGGTTGGGCCCCGCCTTCAACGAAAACTCATGCAACGCCTGCCACAGCGATCCCACTGTGGGTGGGACCATGACGGAGGTGGATTTTCATGCCACGGCGTACGTCCACGGGACCTGCGACTATCTCCTGGAGGAGGGTGGCGGGAACCTTCGCCGGCAACTGACGGATCTGGGAGAAGAGTATTACGGTCAGCAGCGGGAGCCGAGGCCGCCTGAGACCGGAGAGCTGGGTCGGCACCTTCCGGCCATCCTCTTTGGCCGGGGCCTGATGGCCTCCATCCCGGAGGAGACCATCTTTGCCCTCGAAGATCCAGAGGATTCAGACGGGGACGGGATCTCGGGCCGGGCCGGAAGATACCCCAATGGAACGCTGGCCCGGTTCTTCAGAAAGGCGGAGTTGGCCACCCTTCACGAGATTGCCGATAAGGGCCTCCGGAGGCAGATGGGCATTACCACGCCCGACAACCCCACCGAACACCCCATCATGGGCAGGCCGGTACCGCCCGAGGTGGACCCGACCCCCGATCCGGAGGTGGGTCCTGAGATCTCCAGGGCCATGACGGATTACCTGCTGCTCCTGGCTCCCCCGCCCACCATTGTACCCCGGACGGAGGAGGGCCGGGCCGAGGTCCGTCGAGGGAAGGATGTGTTCGAGGAGATCGGGTGTGCAGCCTGCCATACGCCAGTCCTCTATACCGGGCCCAATGAGATCGCGGCATTGAACCGGAAGCCTGTCTGGCTCTGGTCGGACCTTCTCCTCCATGACATGGGGCAGGAGTTGGCGGACAACTGCGGACGGGATGCGTCTCCCACGGAAATCCGCACCGAGCCTCTCATGGGGATGCGCCTCAAGGAGCAACTCCTGCACAATGGCGTGACCTCTGACATTCGCCGCGCCATCGAGCTTCATGGTGGGGAGGGAGCCATCTCCAGAAACCGCTTCTTTGCCCTTCCTCCAGCCGACCAGGCAGCGGTCCATCGATTCCTGCGGACGCTCTGAGCTACCTTTCTCCATCACGCCTTCGCCTTTTCAGGAGTACGACATGACCAATGGCCCTGATGCCCCGGGGGGATGCCTTGTCTGTAAGCGGACCTCAACCGAGGTGCCCCTCATTTCCTTTCAGTACCAGGAGTCCGATCTCTGGATCTGTCCCCAGCATCTTCCTGTCCTGATACACGATCCCACGAAGCTGGCGGGTTTGCTTCCTGGG
>CBDUAX010000615.1:0-2963 GCA_965365235.1 uncultured bacterium | reverse complement strand
AAGATGCCCTTTTGTCCCTGGACAGACACGCCACGAGCAAGATCGTCCAAGCCGAGGATTTGACTGGCGTTCGGACCTTTGGATTTAGAGGCGAAGCCCTTCCCTCTATCGCAGCGGTGTCCCGCTTTACCTTGGAAAGCAGTGAGGGAAAGGATGATCCAGGGACGTCCATCCGGGTGGAGGGAGGACGCATCGTCGGGGTTTTGGACTTTCCGCGGCGCAGAGGCACGACGGTTGAGGTCCGAAACCTTTTCTTCAATGCCCCGGCCCGAAGAAAGTTCTTGAAATCGGCCGCCGCGGAAGCCCGGGGGGTTGGTGAGGCCTTGAACAGCCTGGCTTTGGCCAACCCGGGTAGTGCGTTTCACCTGACCTCCGGAGCCCGAGTGCTCCTGGATCTTCCTCCGGTGAGAGATGTGGCCACCAGGATTGCCGACCTCTGGGGGAGTGAGGCGGCGTCGAGTCTGCTATCCGTCTCGGGAGAGGCTGAGGGGGTGGCCGTGAGAGGTCTGGTCCAGCGACCCGACGCGGCCTCTCCCGGCTTCCGCCGGGCCCACCTGGTCGTAAACGGACGTCCTTTCAGGAATTCGGCCCTCCTCCGGGCCGCTGATCGGGGGTACCTGACGACCCTGTCCAGGCGGCAGCGGCCCTGGATCTTTCTTTACTTCCAGGTGGTTGGGGATTCGGTGGACGTCAACGTTCATCCGGCGAAGTTGGAGGTTCGGTTCCAGGACTTGGGGAAGATCCAGGAGTTGGTGGAGAGTTCAGTGCGCCGAGGGTTGGGTGATTCTACCAGCGGCGCCACCTTCGACTCGGAGTTGGCACCGCCTCGGATGGAGGTGCGTGAGTCCGGCGGAGGCGGATCGTTCCCGAAGGACGGAGGGAATCCAGAAGCGAAGGCGGGAGGGGCTCCAGATTCGCAGATGGCCCTATTCATGTCCGGGGCTGAATCCGATGGGAGGCCAGACAGGCCGGACACCGCCAGTGGATCGGTGGAGGTCCCTCGAGGCTCCTCCTCTCCCCGACCTAGACTCTGGCAACTCCACGCCACATTCATCCTGGCCGAGACCCGCGACGGGCTCCTCATCATCGATCAGCACTCGGCCCACGAAAGGGTCCTTTTCCAGCGAATCATGGACGCTTTCCAGGACCAGGGGCAGGAGAGCCAGTCCCTCCTCTTCCCGCTGACCCTTCGATTGAGCCCGGGAGAACTGAAACAGGTAGGGGAGGTCAAGGGCATCCTCTCACGGGCTGGTTTCGAGGTCGAGGAGTTCGGAGGCGATACGGTAATCGTCCATTCGGTCCCGAATCCGCATCCTTATTTCGACGCGGAACGGTGTTTCCGAGAGATGATTACCGAACTCACGGAAGGATCAGAGTTGCTTCGATCAGCCAAGAACCAGCACGAGAGGATCGCCATGACCTTCGCCTGCAAGGGAGCGATCAAGGCGGGGCAGCCTCTCGGTCCGGAGGAGATGACTGAACTTTTCGATGCACTGTTCGCAACCGACCTCCCTTTTCACGACGTCCATGGCCGCCCGACCATCGTAAGCTTGAGCACCTCAGAGCTGGAACGGAAATTTGGGAGGCACTGAGGCACCCGAGTGAAGACCTTCCTGGCCATCGTTGGCCCCACGGGTTCGGGGAAGACCGCCCTTTCCCTCGCTGTCGGGCGACACTTGGATGTGGAAATCATCTCCATGGACTCCAGGCAGATCTATGTGGGGATGAACATTGGCACCGGGAAGATCACCGAGGAGGAGCGGGGCCAGATCCCCCATTTCGGCCTGGATGTCAGGACCCCGGACCAACGATATTCCGCAGGTCAGTTCTCCAGGGATGCGAGAGGTTGGATCAGGGAGATCCGGGCCCGGGGGAGGGTCCCCCTGTTGGTTGGGGGTACTGGGTTCTTTTTGAAAGCCCTGACCGACCCCCTGTTCGCCGAGCCTCCCCTGGAGGAAGCCCGGTTGGAAATGCTGAGAGCTTTCCTGAACAAACTTTCAGCCGGGGATTTGCACCGGTATCTGGAGGTCTTGGACCCTGTGCGAAACCGTGCCCAGAAGGAGGGAGACCGGCAGCGGGCCACCCGGGCCATAGAGATATCTCTTCTTACCGGTAGGCCCCTCTCCTGGTGGCATAGAGAGGGGGACCCGGCGGAGGAGTCCCTGGACGGGGTGATCACGGTTCTGGACCTTCCGCAGGAAGTATTGTACGAAAGGATCAACCGGCGGGTGGGGCAGATGGTAGAGGAGGGGTTGGTGGAGGAGGTAAAGGGGCTCTTGGCGGCGGGTTTTGGACCGGACGATCCTGGGATGACCGGGGCGGGTTACCGGGAGATTGTGGCTCACATCCGGGGAGAGGTATCCCTGGAAGAGGCCACGGAGAAGATTCGTCAATCGCACCGAAGGTACGCCCGGAGGCAGAAGACCTGGAACCGACACCAACTATCGGAGAACGCCGTTTTCCTTGATGGCACCCGTGGGACCCCGGCGTTGGTCGAGGAGGTCCTGGCGGCTTGGTCGGCAGCGAGTCCTGGTGGATGAAGGGTGGCGATCCAACAAACGGTAAGGAGTCACGAATGAAGATCGGGATCAACTGTTACCCCACCTATGGCGGCTCCGGCGCCGTGGCCACCGAACTGGGGATCGATCTTGCCGATAGAGGCCACGAGGTGCACTTCATCTCGTATGCTCAGCCCTTTCGCTTGGACCACTTTCGGGAACGGATCTTTTTCCATGAGGTGGAAATGGATCAATACCCGCTCTTCGAGCACCCTCCCTACTCGCTGGCGCTGGCGGTGGCAATCCATGACACGGCCAAGAACCAGGGCCTGGACCTTGTGCACGTTCACTATGCGATCCCTCACGCGACTTCGGCCTGGATTGCTGAGGAAATGCTCCAGCCCGAGCGGGATCTGAAGATCGTCACTACCCTCCATGGCACCGACATCACGCTGGTGGGCCTGC
>CBDUAX010000614.1:0-2968 GCA_965365235.1 uncultured bacterium | reverse complement strand
AGTTCTATCGAAGCTGGCCGGGGATCGAACATGGGGCCAATTCCATCCCGCATTTCTTCGACCTTCGGGATCGGTCCGGAGAAGTGTTCGAGGGAGCCGCGGCCTGGTCCATGGATGCCGCCAGCATCCGTGTCGGGGGCGAACCCGAGATCGTCCTGGGGAAGATGGTCTCGGCCAATTACTTCCAGGTTATGGGTGTGGATGCCACCATGGGCCGGGTCTTCATCCAGGAGGAAGAGGGAAGAGCGCCCGGGGCCCATCCGGTTTGCCTGATCAGCCAGAACCTCTGGCAAAACCGGTTCGGGAGTGATCCCCAGGTCGTGGGCCAGAGTATGATCATCAACGGGCACCCCTACGAGATCCTCGGGGTGGTACCCGCGGAGTTCAGGGGTGTGATCCCGATTCTGCAGACCGATGTCTGGGTCCCCCTGATGATGCAGATGGAGTTCGATCCGGGAACCAATCGGTTCGAGCGGCGGGGGAACAACTTCATGCAGGGCATCGCCCGGTTGCGCCCCGGGGTTTCGGTGGAACGGGCCCAGGAAGTCATGAATGCCCTGACCCTCCAATTCCGGGAGGAAATGCCCGAGCAGTATGAACGGTCCGAGATCCTTCTGGTTCCCCAGTCCGAGATCGTCCTGGCGCCGGAGATGCGGAATGCGGCCGTGGGTCTGTCCGGAGTCATCATGGGTGTGGTGGGTCTCCTCCTCCTCATCGCCTGCGTGAATGTCGCCAATCTCTTTCTGGCCCGGGCTCAGGACCGGAAGAAGGAGATGGGAATTCGTTTGAGTGTGGGGGCGAACCGGGGCCGGGTCATCACCCAGCTTCTGACGGAGAGCCTCGTCTTTTCCCTTTTGGCTGGGCTGGCCGGGTTGGCTCTGGCGTTTCTGGCGGTGAAGGGTGCCAGTCGGATTCGGATTCCCATCGACATCCCCCACTCCTTCGATCTCGCCATCAACGGCCCGGTGCTCCTCTTCTCTCTGGCGGTGGCTCTGGTGGCCGGCATGGTCTTTGGCCTTGCCCCGGCCCTGCAGGCCTCCAGTCCCGACCTGGTCACAGCGCTGAAAGGGGAGATTTCGGCACAGGGCGCGAAGGGATCCCGGACCAGTCGGGCCCTGGTGGTGGGCCAGATGGCTCTCTCCCTGGTGCTCCTCATCAGTGCCGGGCTGTTCATCAAAAACCTGCAGGCATCGTCCCAGATCGATAAGGGCTTCGATTCGGAGAATCTTCTGGTGGCCGCTATGGACCCGAGCCTCCAGGGGTATTCACAGGAGGAAACGGAGGTCTTCTACCGGGAGCTTCTGGACAGGGTCAGGGGTCTTCCGGGCGTGCGGGTGGCAGCCATCGGAGAGCAGGTCCCACTGAGTTTTTCCTCCAGTGACTCCAGCGTGGAGATTCCCGGGTATGAAGCCTCTCCCGAGGAGCGGATGAGCATCCGATACAACCGGGTAAGCCCCGGTTACTTCGCCGCCATGGGCATTCCCCTCCTCATAGGCAGGGGGTTCGAGGAAGGGGACCGAGCCGACGCTCCGGGGGTCATCGTCGTGAACCAACACTTCGCCGACCGCTTTTGGCCCGGTGAAGATCCCATCGGAAAGCAGGTGGGCTCCCACGGAATGGAGAGGACGGTGGTGGGCGTCGTTCCCACGGGGAAGTACGGGACGCTGGGGGAGGAACCGCTGGACTTCCAGTATCTTCCCATCGCTCAATCCTTCGGAGCCGGTCAGTACCTCCACGTCCGAACCGTTGCCGACCCCTCCGACCTCCTCTCCCCCATTCGGGAAACGGTGCGTGGGCTGGACCCCAACATCCCTCTCTTCGATGTGAAGACCATGAACACCCACCTGGGGATCGCCCTCATGCCGGCACGCTTGGCGGGGATCGTTCTGGGGTTCTTCGGGGTCCTGGGGCTGATCCTCGCATCGGTGGGGATCTATGGGGTCATGGCGTACTCGGTGGCCCAGCGCACTCGGGAGATCGGGATCCGGGTGGCCATGGGTGCCAACCGGAGTGAGGTGACCAACCTGGTCCTGAAGCAGGGGTTCAAGCTGGTATTGGTGGGATCTTTGGTGGGGATCCTGGGTGCCCTGGGGATGAGTCAGGTCATCAAGAGCCTGCTTCTTACCGGGCAGGCTCTCGATCCGGTGACCTTCCTGGGGGTTCCGGCGTTGTTGGGCGCCGTGGCCCTCCTGGCCACCTACCTACCGGCCCGAAAAGCCGCCGGAGTCGATCCGGTGGAAGCCCTGAAACACGACTGACTTTGGGGAGGGCTCTCGGGGGGCGGGGCTCTCCCCCCGCCCCCCTCTGGTCATTCCGTTTTCAGCGCCTGGACCGGGTCCACGCGGCTGGCCCGGCGGGCGGGGAAAAAGGCTGCCAACGCCGCTACCCCTCCCAGGATGAGGGGGACACCGATGAAGGCCACCGGGTCGATGGGGCTGGTGCCGTATAGGAACCCTTGAACGACCTGGGCCAACCCAAGACTCACGAGCAGCCCCAGGATCCCTCCCACCATCACCAACCCCATGGCCCCTCTGAGGACCATCCCCACCACCTTCCCGGGATCGGCACCCAAGGAAAGCCGGATCCCCATCTCCCTCGTCCGCTTCGATACCGCGAAGGCCACCGTCCCATAGAGGCCGGTGGTGGCCATGATGAGGGCCAGGAGCCCAAAAGCCCCCAGGAGTGCTGCTGCCGCCCGGGGCGGGAAGAGCTGGATGGAGAGGTGCTCCCTCATGGTTTTGGTTTCCATGATGACGAGACCAGGATCCACCTCCTTGATCATTCGCCGGAGTTCCCCCGCGATCTGAGGATCCGGGATACTGCCGCGGGCGATGAGCTGGGCACCCATGGGGGTGGCCTGGGGCCGGGCCAGGTAGACGTAGGGTTGGAACTCCTCTCCCAGAGTCCAGGTCTTGGTGTCGGCCGCGACGCCCAGCCCCGGCGGCGCCGAGGCCAGGTGCAGCGTCCG
>CBDUAX010000613.1:0-2970 GCA_965365235.1 uncultured bacterium | reverse complement strand
CTCCGGAACGATGACGGAACGGCCCCTCCAGTGGCGGTCGTCACAAGGTCATGTGCCGAGCGCCTCTGGCCAGGGGAAGAACCCTTGGGGCGTCAGTTCTCGCGAGTGGGGACCGAGGAGGCTGCAGACATGGCCTGGACGGTCGTCGGAGTGGTGGGAGATGTGGCGTCCAGTGCCGTCACGGAGGACTTCCCACACATTTTCATTCCCCTGAGGCAGTCGAGCAGCCCAAACCTCATCATTCTTCTCCGGGCAGATGGCGATCTGCCTGGGATGGTTGGGGGCCTTCGTGAAGCCTTTCGGTCAGTGGACCCGGGCCTACCCATGCCGAGTTTTGTCCCCGCTCCGACCCTCGTAGCACGGGCAACCCAGGAGCAGCGGACCGGTGGACAGGTGGCCGGGGCGCTTGGCCTGCTGGTGCTCCTTCTCTCCGCCATGGGCGTATACGGGGTGGTGGCCCTGGCCGTAACCAACCGCACCCGGGAGATCGGTCTTCGCATCGCCATGGGAGCCACCCGAGGGAGTGTCATCCGAAGGGTGTTTGTGGATGCTCTCCGCATGGCTGGACCCGGGTTGCTGGTGGGGGGGATTCTGGCGGTGGGATCGGCCGCGGTGATGCGCTCCACGCTCCTGGGGCTCAGCCCCATCGACCCGGTCTCCTTCCTTTCCGTTGGGATGATGCTGCTTGCTGTGGTGCTTCTCGCCAGCCTGGGGCCAGCGCTGAGAGCATCAGGAATCCACCCAATGGAGGCTTTGAAGGATCATTGACCGTGTTGGCCGGAGAAGAGATATCTAGCCACCGGTCCAGCGGAGGAGCGGCTCTGAGTCATGGAGGTTGGTTTTGGGCCTCCTTGGCTCTCAGCGTCTCAGTCGCCGGTCCGCCAAGGTTACGCCGACGGTCCATTCCTCTCCCACCCGGCGTGCACGGCTCAGGCCCAGTGAGGTCATACGATTCCCCCAATGTACGAGCTCCATCTCAAGACCCGACCTCGTTGTCAGCTCTCTCGAAACGGGAGATCCGAGTTCTCGCTCCAACTCGGCGACCAGATCGTCGAAAGGCGTTTGGGGATTGAGGCGGATCACGAACAAGGCGATTTGCCCCTGCCGGTTGGGACTAACCCGGATCTCCTCGGCCGTCGGGAACCTGCGAGTCGGATGGTGGTCGATCCAAGCCGACACCTTCCCCTCCTTCCTTCGCCAGGCCGGATCGTAGGCCATCTCCTCAGCGAGACCCAGCCTCGTGCCGTCCAGGAGTTCCAGACTCCGGAACAGGAAGCGCTGGTCCTCCATGGACGGATGCGGCGGGGTGCCACAGTCCACCTTTAGCAACTCAAAGTCGGCGTCGTGGTGCGGAGAGGGCTCGACATCGGTGAAGGTGAAGGCTTTCCCTTTCAACCGACCGTTGCCAAGCGGCATGCGAGCGACAAACCCGGTAAGACCCGTACTGAAGCCCAGGACCAAAGTGTCACCCCTGGTGGTCCAGGTCGTGATCTCATGAATGCTGGGCAGGGCATTCGGGGCCACGCGGATCAGCCGCTCTGCCTCGGATCGGGGGTAGGGAGGGGGGTTGGAGTCTAGGATGAGTCGTGATGGGGGTGCGTAGTAGATCGAGTCGGCGTGGATCGGAGGCCCTCCATTCCACGGTCCCATCACGACATCATAGCACCCAGGAAAGGAACGGGTCGGTCCCATCTGGGCCGAGACGGGACCCCAGAGGATAAGCACTCCAAGGATCGCGAGTGCGGAAGACACCCGGAGAAGGGGTGAGAACATCTCTCGTGCCTTTGAAACGGGAATGCGAGCGGTCTGTCCACCGGAACCTTCAGTCCCTGGCCGGAGCCGGGCAACACCTGGGTCCCTCCCTTTCATCGTATGGTGAGAGGGAAGGGGTCTGCCCAAGGGCCAAGAGCTGCTAGCCCTAGCCTTTGAACTCCCTGACCACAGACTACGGCCCGAGCGGCGACCCAGGCAATGTCGGCCGCCAGTGATGCAGAGCGAGAGGTCTTCTTCATGAGAGCCCAAAACCCATTCTGGATTTTTGTCCCTCTTCTCGCTGTCCTCTATTCTCTCCTCGCGTGCTCCCGGACTCCTCCATGGGCCGGTTCGGTGGCGGTGCAAGATGGCGTCGAGATCATCTTCAACCCGGCGGATCCCCTTCTTCCGGAACCCGAAGCTCCAGTGTCTGAACTCTGGAATGTCCAAGGGTCCCATTGGGTGGATCCCGCGCGGGTCCATTCACAATCGGGCTTCATCACGGTGGTGGATCCGCCAGCGAATCAGATTCATGCAGTCTTGGCGTCTGGGGAGATCCGAGGATCCGTGGGACGGCCTGGCGGCGGCCCAGGGGAGTTTCTTCGGTTGCTGGATGCGTTCTCTGATGGCAGTAGACTCATTGTTCTGGACGGGGGAAAGGGAAGCGTCGAGTACCTGGATCTTGACGGCACCTACCGTTCCTCAGTTCACCTAGATGGGCAGCCATGGGGTGGGTTTCCATTGGAAGGTGGAGTCCTGCTGGTGAAAGGGGAGTTCCTCTCCGATCCAGCTGCGGAGACCCTTGGAGATTGGGTCAGAATCGAAGAGGGCAGGGACCCGACCGCATTCACCTCTCGATCTCTGGACCCGCTTCCGGAGGAAGAGGGCGTCCAGTGCTCCGACCTCTTTTCCTGGGGGCAGGGTGCCGCTCGCCTTCGGTCTACCACCCCTCAGCTCCAGCTGTTCGACCAGGCCGGTGGTCTCCTGATGGAGACCAGGATCGACCTTCCGGTTGAGGCGATTCCCGACTCTGAGCGAGAGTCTGCCCTCTCGGAGCTAGCGAGAGGATTGGCCGGAAGGGGGCTTCCCCCTCAGTTCATCGAGCAAAACCTCGTGGTCCAGGAGGAGAGATGGCGGGTCAAGTGTCGGTTCGGGCCCCTTCGGTTCGACGCTTCCCGGCGCTTTGGAGCGTTCCTGGAACAAAACCCCGATGAATTC
>CBDUAX010000612.1:0-2996 GCA_965365235.1 uncultured bacterium | reverse complement strand
CCCAGGGCGGGGCGCTCCTGGGTGGACTCGACACCGCCGCCCGGGAGTTCGGCCTGATCACCACGGCCGGCGTGGTTTCCCACACCGGTGTCGGGGGGTTCACCCTGGGCGGGGGCTTCGGGCGCCTCAATCGCAAGTTTGGGCTCACCATCGATAACCTCCGTTCCGCTGAGATCGTCACGGCCGACGGCCAGGTACTTCGCATAAGCGAGGATGAGCAACCCGACCTCTTCTGGGCCATCCGAGGTGGGGGCGGGAATTTCGGTGTGGTGACGGAGTTCGAATACCAGTTGCACCCCTTCCCCCATGAGGTGCTTTCAGGAAACATCGTTTGGCCTATGGCCCAAGCACGGGAGGTTTTGGACTTCTACGGAGACTGGTACGCGGGCCTTTCTGACGATCTGTACGTGGGACCGGCGATGATGACCACGCCCGAGGGCGAAGGCGTGCTGGTCATGGAGGTCGTGTATGCTGGAGACCCCGGAGCCGGCAAGAAGGAGCTCGCCCCGTTGCTCCGGATCGGTCGACCCATCGAAAACGGTGTGGGGCTCCAGGATTATATGGTGATGCAGACGCAAGAAGACGCGCTTGCCCATCATGGGATCCGGTCCTACGCCAAGAACGGGATGGTGAGCGAGATCACCCCCGCCTTCATCGACGCGATGATCGATGCCTACCGGCCCGACCCACGAGTGGCGTTGTTTTCCCACACATCAGGAGGCGCCGTGGGCCGAGTGGATGAGCTGGCCACAGCCTTTCCACACCGGCGCGCCGAAACCATGCTTGTCTTTGCCAGCCTCTGGAACGACCCGTCCCATGATGAGGCCGCTATCGCCACCACCCGGGCATGGCACGCGGACCTGGAGCCCTTTACCGGGGGATACTACCAGAACATCGAATACGAGATCGACGAAACGGCCCAGGGGAACTATGGACCGGCATACAGTCGGTTGGCCCAGGTGAAAGGACAGTACGATCCCACGAACCTCTTTCGGCTCAACAGCAATATCCGACCGGCCGGGTAGCCAGGAAGAATCTCGAGGAATACCTGCCTGGGGCGGGCCCGGAATGTGGGCCCGCCCCCGTCTTACCCGGAGTCGGAACCGGAAACCGACGTCGCGTCTTTCCCTGTGAGGGCCGTTCCCGAATACAACAACCCACCGGAACAACTGGAGAAAAGCAATGCGCGTCACACTGCTGGGCACCTGCCTCGCACTTCTCTCTCTCGTCGCTCCGTTGAAGGGGCAACAGAGTCGGCCGGCGTTGCCGGAGGAGGTGCGCAGCTTCCTGGAACGGGACCAAGCCCAGCGATGGGCGACCTTGATCCAATCCGGCGACAGCCTCTTCAACAACTCGAGCTGTGCCCGATGTCACGGGGAACAGGGGGCCGGGGGGCGCTTCGGACCCGACCTGAGCGATGACGAGTGGGCGCAGAGCGATGGGACTCTGGCCGGTATCCGGGAGGTGATCTTCTGGGGAGTAAAACGGGAGGACTTTTCTGACCAAACTCGCCGGTTCCAGATGAACCCGGCCGGGGGTCTCCACCTGGAGTGGTCCGACTACGACGCACTGGCCGCTTACGTCTGGAGCCTCAGCAACGGTACCTTCCTGCCCGACAGGTCGCGAGGCGGAGGCTGAAGGCCGGCGCTTCTCAAAGGGCGAAGAAAAGCCAGCACGTCTTCCTGCACCCATTCGCCCCCGCCCGGGTAAGAACAGGGACAGAGGGTGAGAACCCCCTCTGACAGACCATGGCAAAGAGTAAGGAGGGCACCATGGTCCACCTCGCGCTGGAACCCACCGATGCCGAGATCCTCCGAATGGTCCTCGAGAGCTACCTCTCCGACCTCAGGATGGAAATCGCGAACACCGATCTTCTGGACTACAGGGAGAAGTTGAAGGCTCAGAAGAGAACCCTGAGAGCCATCGTCTCCAAAATCGAGGGAGCCAGGAGCACCGCCCCTACCTGAGCACTCGCGGGAAGAAGGCAGGCCGGAAGCTCCCACCTTTGTGGCCGAACCAATCTGCCTGGCTCCTTCATGGAACCCACCTCCTTGCTGGCAACCCGGCCCGGGTACATTGTAGTGCCCGGTGGCTTCAGGACCCGGACCAGAAGGACTCTCCAGAGGGCCGACGTGCCACCGAATGGAAGGGGATGCCATGACCAATCGGTGGAACGCCGTCTTGGACCGCTTCGACCAGCCGGTGAAGGCCCGAGGGGGAAAAGGGCATCATGAGGGCTGAGGGGATCCACATCCCCTCCTATGTCTGGACCTTTGTCGCCCTCCTGATGGGCCTGGGAGCCGGTGGTTTCTTTCCGGCCGCGCTTTCCCCGGTCGCTGAGGCCACCTCTCTCCTGATCCGAGCGGTGGTGGCCGTGGTGCCCCTTTTGATCCTTGCGGCCCTCAGCCCCGCCATCGCCACTCTGGTGCGCCGGGGCCTGGCCGGGCGCTTCGCCGGAGGGGTGGTGGCGTGGTATGTGGGGACCTCCACGATGGCCGGGCTCCTGGCGGTCGTCACCTCGGCTCTCCTCTTTCGCATCCCCTTTTCCTCCGGTGAGGAAGGAGCGTTTGCCGAGGCTCTGGGCATGCTCCGCCTTTTCGGGTCCGGTGGGGCCTCCCTTCCCCTCCTCGCCATCGGGGCCGGGGTGGTTTTGGGCCTTCTGGGCGCCCGGCACGATCCCACCTACACCGTGCTGAGCCGCATCGCCCGAGGCATCGAAAACTCCGGACACCGGATCGGGCTTTTTATCCTCCCTCTGATCCTGCTCTTCGGGATCACCCTGGGAGTCCGGTTCGGGGCCCGCCTGGGCATCTCACACTACTTCTCCATGGTTGCCTACACTGGGGTCCTCTGCCTGGTCTGGTGGGCCTTCTACACCTTCGTTCTGGTCCGGGTCGTCGGCCGCCGGAAGGTGGGCCCGATCCTATCGGACTACTACGTCCCCACCGCCCTCTTCGAGGCGGCGAGAAGTCCACAGACGCTGTCGACCTACGAGG
>CBDUAX010000611.1:0-2996 GCA_965365235.1 uncultured bacterium | reverse complement strand
GGCGCCATGGCCGAGAGCACCCCTTCGCTCAGGGGGGAGCCCGCCTCGAAAACCCGGACATTCATCTGGTAGGGCAGAGTCCACCCGGCCACGTCATAGGGCTGATCAGCTGGAGCGTCCGGGTGAACCCGAATCTCCGGATAGTCCTGCACCGAGAGCAGCACCCTAGCCACGCTTGCATTCGCTCGGGCCATCGGGATTACCCACGTCCCGGCGGGGTAGCTCCGGCCCTGGAATTCCACCGTTCGTTCCAGCTGGTGGATCTCGACGTTCTGGAAAGCAAGGCGCCGGAGTAGCTCCACGGCCGCCACGGGGTCCCGCTGTTCTTGAGGAATGAAGTAGGCGTAGGGCGGGCCATCCGTGTGCAAGGCAATGACGTCCCTTCCGGCCTGATACCGGTTATACAGGATGTTTTCACGGTATTTGGCCGAAACATCCAGCGTCGCCGTGGATGCGGTCAGCATCATGTCCACGGAGTTTTTCAACCGCCACCAACCCCCCGGCCAGAGACTGGAATGGAGTGTGCCCGGCCTCAGGGCCCGATCCTCGGGTGGGAAATCGTTGACGGTGTAGAAGCGTGGCGTTGCGTACCCGTGCAACCCCGTCTCGCTGAACATGATCACGGTGTTGTGGAACAAGTTTACGAAGTCGATATACCCGGGATACCAGGCGTCGTATCCGGTCCCCATGTGGGTCGCCCCCGGGAGGCCTCGCTCGTCCAACATCTGCGCCGCGGCCATGCCCATCAAACTCATGGTCCGGTTGATGAGGGGGTGGGCGTAGGGGTGGATGGGGTCGGCATAGGGTGGTAGCCAGATGGTAGCAGGAAAGGGAGAGGTCATATGGTGACTGTAGCTGACCTGGGGCTCCCAGTGCCGGTTCACCCGCACCGAGGTTCTGGACTCGATCATGTTGAGTCCGTAGCCGTCCCGGTTGTTGTCGTGCCCGACGTACTTCTGATAGAGGGCGGGCAACCTGGAGAGCTCGAATGGCGTGCCCAGATTCGACCGGTACCACTCCACCATCATCTCCTGGCCATCTGGGTTCATGGACGGCCAGAGGAGGAGGATCACATTGTCGAGGATCGCCCGACTCACCTCCCCGTCCTTCTCGGAGACGAGATCGTAGGCGAGTTGGATCGTGTGTTGTGCGTGTGCCGTTTCGCTGGAGTGCAGCCCGCCGTCGATGGCGACGATGACCTTCCCCTCCCGAGCCAGTGCCCGGGCCTCGTCGTCGGTAAGGCCTTCCGGGTGCGCCAGGCGCTGGGAGATCTCCCGGTAGCCCTCCACCTTGGCCAGGTTCTCAGCGCTCGAGATCAATGCCAGGTACCAGGCCCGTCCCTCCGAAGTTCGACCCACCTCCACCAACTCCACCCGGTCGCTGGCCTCATCCAGGGCCCGGAAGTAGGCGATGGACTGCTCGTAGGAAGCCAGCTGGAAATCGTCACCGATGGCAAACCCGATAACCGATTCGGGGGTGGGGACGGTCGGCTGGGTGAGAGCGGGACCCGGCGTCAACAACAGAGAGAAGAGGGCACCGGCGACGAGGATAGGAAGGGAGATCCTGGGCATCTTACCTCCGACGAGTATCTGGATGGATTCCTCGGAAACGAGGAAGGTACATCACGGTCCCCTACTGAATGATCCGCTTGAAAACTTCAAGGTCGATATTTCGACCACAGACGGCCGCGACCACCTTCTTTCCCTTGAGCTCTTTCCTCCGCTTCAGGAGGCCGCCCGCGGCCAAAGCCCCCGAACCCTCGACCACTAATCGATGCTGTTCGAAGAGCAGGCGGATGGCTGCCTCGATCTCCCCTTCGGACAACAAGAGAATCTCATCTACATAACGCTGGCACAGCTCGAGGGTGATGCTGTCTTTGTCCACGTTTCCGGCACAGGTGTCCGCCAGCGTGGGGTAGGTGTCCATCTCGACCATCGTATTGGCCCGCATGGATTCGTACATCACCGGGGAGTTCTCGGGAGAGACACCCAAAACCTGGATCTCCGGGTTGTGTGATTTCAGCCAACCCGCCGACCCCGTGAGCAATCCCCCCCCTCCGCACGCGAAGAGGGCCACATCCAGCTCAGGTCGCTGGTTGGAGATCTCGTATCCGCACGTCCCCTGCCCGCCGACTACGACGGGGTCGTTGTAGGGCGACACATAGATCTTGTCCTCCTCTTCCGCATCGCGCCGCGCCTCCCTTTCGGCATCCCAGGCGAACCGACCTCGGATGACCAAATCCAATCCGTGGGCCCTGAGCAACTCCAGACGTGAGGGATCCATGTCTTCGGCGACGTAGATCGTGGCCCGGCGGCCTCGGATCTTCATGGCTTCGGCCACCGCCAGGGCGTAATTGCCTGTCGAGGCTGAAACCACCCCCTGGTCCAGTTCGGCTTCCGTAAGGGAGAGGATCTTGTTGATGGCGCCGCGGAACTTGAAGGAGGAGGTCCTTTGCATCGAGTCCAGCTTGAGCCAGACCTCTCCATCGATCTCCTTGCTGAGCGCCATGGAGTACTCCAGAGGCGTTGGCGGGAGATACTCCTTACACCGTTCCACAGCCTCCAGAACCAAGCGGGGTACATCCAGCGTCCGTTCGCTTTCAGTCGTCATGACAATCTCCTCCCTCTCCGCTGACCTCAACCAGTCGTCGGGGCCCTTGGTCCCACCTAGCGTCTCACGACTGCCAGCAGAAGCTCGCCGATCTTCCAGTTGTCCTTGATTCCCCCGAATTGCTCTGCTCCGGGTCCCGATGCGAAAAGCGGTACCATCTGGGCCGTGTGGCCGCCGGTGGTGTAACGGGCGATGAGGGCGGAGGAGTCAACCATCTGTCTGGCTTGGCGCCTCATGAGAACCGAGAGGCGCTCCATGTACCAGGCAGCGCTATCGGCCAGCGTGGCGAGTTCGGGGTCCACCAAACCGCTGCCCTCAGCCAGTTGAGATCTGGTCGAGTCGGTGGCCGCGGCAGCTCGGGAGAGGAGGCGGCGGGTCCCCGCCTG
>CBDUAX010000610.1:0-2999 GCA_965365235.1 uncultured bacterium | reverse complement strand
CGAACCGATCCAGAATCAGCGTTCGGAGGGCATCGGCGTCGTGGCCCTCAGGCATCCAGACGGCGGTGAGGGAGTCCGAGTATTCCTCCGCGTTCTGGCAGCACAACTCCAATCCCCAGGAGAGGACGGCCATTCGGGTAGCCTCAGCCAGCCGATGATGCCGGAGAAAGACATTGCTGAGCCCTTCCTCCAGGAGCATGGCCAGGGCCTCTTCCAGGCCATACAGGAGGTTGGTTGGGGGTGTGTAGGGGAAAAACCCTCGCTCGTTCATGCTCAGGACCGGGTCCCATGCCCAGTACGACTTCGGCAGTGTGGAGGTGGTAGATGCCTCCAGAGCTTTTGCGCTGATGGCGGTCATCCCCAATCCGGGGGGAAGCATGAGGCCCTTCTGGGAACAACAGACGGTGACATCCACCCCCCATTCGTCGTGGCGGTAGTCCATGGACCCCAGGGAGGAGATGGTGTCCACCATAAGGAGCGCCGGGTGACCCACCTGGTCCATGGCCTCCCGGATTTGCGGGATCCGACTGGCTACTCCGGTGGAGGTTTCGGAGTGGTTCTTGAGCTTCTTCGAAACGGCCTCGGGATCGATCCCCCCCCGCCAGTCTCCTTCGATCCACTCCACCGTCAGACCCAATCGCTCGGCCACCTTCTTCCAGAGCGTGGCGAAGTGCCCGGTCTCATAGCCCAGGACGCTGTCTCCGGGGGAGAGGGTGTTCACGAGGCCGGCTTCCCATGCCCCCGTCCCGGAGGAAGGAAACAGAAGGACCGGCCCCGAGGTCTGGAACACCGCCTGGAGCCCCTCCAGGATGCCGACCGTCATTTCAGCGAAGCCGGGGCTCCTGTGGTCCATGGTTGGCTTGGCCATGGCCCGGAGGACACGGTCCGGGACGTTGGACGGCCCGGGAATCTGGAGGAAATGTCTTCCGGAACGGAAAGAGTTCGGGTCGGTCATCTGGGGTCCCTTTCAGGAGGCATCGAGGTTGGTGGGCCAGAACCACCTTCCTCAGACACCCTCCAGGTCGATTTCCGGGTTTTCGGGATCGGGTCTGTACAGGACGACGGTTCGGCCGATGGTCATAGCGACCTCCACACCCTCCAGCGCCTCGGCAATGCTTTCTGCCGTCGTCCGGGTGTCGTCGGGGGCGCCTTCCTGGACCTTCACCTTCAGGAGCTCACGGGGATTGAAGGCCTCCTCGACGGTGGTGAGGAGAGCTTCGGTCACTCCACCGGTCCCGACATGGACAATCGGTTTCAGGTGGTGGGCCAGAGAGCGGAGATGGGCCCGTTGTTTGGAGGTGAGCTCGCTCATGGACAAAACAGCTCCGGCGCCGAATGGAGGGTTTGGATCTACGCTCCCCGAACTTCGGGTCCCGGCCCCGATGGGGAAAGGGAGGGCAGGGCCGTTGGCCCCTATATCCCGCGGCGGCCGCGCTGGATCATCTCGTCCAGTCGCTGGAGAAAGTTGGATCGATCGCGCTTTTCGAATGGAGCCGGGCCTCCGGTGATGGTGCCGGCCTCTCTCAACTCCGCCATCAGCTCCCGGGAAGCCAGGGCCTCACCGATGTTTTCGGGGCTGAAGATTCGGCCCCGGGGTGTCAGGGATCGAGCTCCTTTTTCGAGACACCGGGAAGCCAGAATGATGTCGTCCGTCACCACGATGTCGTCGGGCCGGGCGACCTCGACGATGTGGTGGTCTGCATCATCCAGCCCTCCGGCCTCTTTGACGACCACCAACTCGATCCATTCCTCCGGCGGAACCCTCATCCACTGGTTCGCCACCAGAACCACCTGGGCGTCATACCGCTTCGCCACCCGGTAGACTTCCTCTTTGACAGGGCAAGCGTCGGCGTCGACGAAGATGGTCAGCATGAACGACTCCAGTCGGGGGACCCAGGGCTCCGGAGGGGCCATGGGAAAAAGCCCGGCCCGGATCGAATCTCAAAGGGGAAACCTACGGCGCTCCGGTGCAAAGAGGGAGGTAGCGGAGCCCATTCTTCCCGCTGAAGGAGCAAGGTCGGGACCCCTCTTCCTCGGTAGTTCAAGAAATCCTCCGTTGCTCTTTCCTCTGCCGCTTTAGTACCTTCCAGAAGGTCTTCCCAAACAGGTCAGGTGAGGTATGGAAATCGAGAACCTTCCTGAGATCATCCAGGGGGGTATGGGAATTGGTGTGTCCGGCTGGCCGCTGGCACGCGCCGTGGCCATGCAGGGCCAGATGGGTGTTGTGTCAGGGACGGCCCTGGACAATCTCATGATTCGCCGTCTCCAGGACGGGGATATCGGAGGACACATTCGTCGGGCCATGGAGGCTTTTCCCATCCCAACAGTAGCTCAGGAAACCCTGGACCGGTTCTTCAAACCAGGGGGATTGGCCGACGGGGAGCCGTACGCCCTGGCGCCGATGTACCGCCACGCCGTGGACCGATTCCGGAACCAGCTCACCGTGCTGGCCAACTTTGTGGAAGTGTGGTTGGCGAAGGAAGGCCACGATGGGCAGGTGGGGATCAACTTCCTGACCAAGGTTCAAATGCCCACCCTCTCGTCCATCTATGGTGCCATGCTGGCCAAGGTGGACTACGTGCTCATGGGAGCCGGAATTCCACGTGAGATCCCCGGGGTCCTGGACCGGTTCGCCAACCATGAGCCTGCGTCCATCCGCCTGGAGGTCCAGGGATCGACGGACGACGATAGCATCCAGATGGAGTTTGATCCTCGGGAGGTCTGGGATGAGGAGCCGGAACCGTTGAACCGGCCATGGTTCCTCCCCATCATCGCCTCCAACTCCCTGGCCACCATGTTGGCTCGAAAGGCCAACGGGCGGATCGATGGCTTCATTGTGGAAGGACCCACGGCCGGGGGGCATAACGCGCCGCCCCGGGGGAAGAAGCAGTTGAACGAACGGGGAGAGCCCGTTTACGGTGACCGGGACCGGGTGGATCTGAGCAAGCTCAAGGACCTGGGCCTCCCCTTCTGGACCGCCGGTGGCACCGGACACCCAG
>CBDUAX010000609.1:0-3003 GCA_965365235.1 uncultured bacterium | reverse complement strand
AGGGTCACCACCCACCCCGGCAACGAGGGGAGTCCCCGGTTCAGCCCCGACGGCAGGTGGTTGGCCTTCACCGGGGAGTACGATGGCAATGCGGACGTTTTTGTGGTGCCGGTCTCAAGGGGTGCCCCGGCTCGCCTGACCTGGCATCCCTCCGCCGATGTGGTTCGGGACTGGACGCCCGATGGGAGCGGCATCCTCTTCATGTCCCAACGAGAGGTGTTCACCAACCGCTTCACCCAGCTCTTCCTCGTTTCCCCGGAGGGTAGACAACCGGAAAAGCTCCCCGTTCCGAACGCCTTCAAGGCCAATTTCTCTCCCAGCGGGGATCGGATCGCATACACCCCCCTGGGTGAGGCCCACATCGTGTGGAAGAACTATCGGGGTGGGCGGGCGTCCAGGATCTGGCTGTACGACCGGGACGATCACGACGTGGTTCAGGTCCCTCAGCCCCAGGGCCGGTCCAACGACACCGATCCCATGTGGATCGACGGGCGGGTCTACTTCACCTCGGATCGGAACGGGGAGTTCAACCTCTTTTCCTTCGACGAGGCCACCGGGGCGGTCACCCAGCTGACCAACCACACTGATTTCCCTGTCCTCAATGCCTCAGCCGGGGACGGGATCATCATCTACGAGCACGCCGGATACCTGCACACCTTCGATCCCGGGAACGGACAGACGAATCGCCTCCGGGTGGGGGCCGCCGCAGACCTCATGGAGCTCCGTCCCCGGTGGGCCGAAGGGAACCAGTTCCTGCGGAACTTCGACCTTTCTCCTTCCGGGGCACGGGCGGTCTTCGAGTTCAGGGGAGAGATCGTGACGGTGCCCGAGAAAAAGGGTGACCACCGAAACATCACGGCGTCCCCCGATGCCCATGACCGGTCGCCGGCCTGGTCTCCCGACGGTACGCAGATCGCCTGGTTCAGCGACGCCTCCGGTGAGTATCAGCTTCTGGTGGCCCCGCAGGATGGGAAGGGTGAGCCCAGAGCGTACGACCTGATGGGAGAGGGATTCTACGAGGATCCCAAGTGGTCTCCCGACGGGAGGTACATCAGCTACTCCGACAACTCCTGGAGTCTCTACTTCATCGAGCTGGAGTCCGGGGAGAACACCAAGGTGTACTCGGAGATTCAGTATGGCCCCCAGAAACGGGTTCACCACGCGTGGTCACCGGATTCCCGCTGGATCGCCCACACCCGTGGCACCCTCACCTACTTCGGGCAGGCCTGGCTCTCCAATGTTGAGACCGGTGAAGCCCGAGCAGTGACCGATGGCCTCAGCGATGTCTGGGAGCCGGTCTTCGACGCCTCCGGCAAATACCTCTACTTTTTCGCTTCCACCGATGCCGGGCCCCAGAACCAGTGGTTTGCCATGTCGAACCTGGACATGGAGTTCTCCGGGACCCTCTACGTGGCGGTGCTCCAGGCCGACGAAGAATCGCCCCTGAAGAAGGAGAGCGATGAAGAGGCAGGACCGGAAGAAGGTGAGGCCCCCGAGGCAGGGGAGGGTGGCGGTGGGGAGGACGCGTCCTCAGACGAGCTCAGGGTGGAGGTGGATTTCGACGGGCTGGACCAACGGATCCTCACCATCCCCGTGGGGAACGGGTACTTCGGCAACCTCCAGCCCGGCTCCGAGGGCGAGCTCTACTACGGGAGGTCAGACGCCGCAGGCTTCGGCGCCGGTGGCTCGCCCAGCCTTAGGCGGTACAGCTTCGAGAAGCGGGAGGAGGAGACGCTCCTGGAGGGAGCCAACGCCTTCGTCCTCTCCCATGACAAGAAAAAGCTCCTGGTTCGGGTGGGACCCAACTGGCACATCGCCCCAGCGGGGAAGGTGAATCCGGCGGACACCCGGATCGGTACGGGCGACCTTCAGGTTCGCGTGGACCCCAGGGAAGAGTGGCCTCAGATCCTTCGGGAGGTTTGGAGGATCCAGCGGGACTACTTCTACGACCCAGGGATGCATGGGGCCGACTGGGATGCGGTCTGGACCAAATACGAGGCCTTCCTTCCCCACCTGGCTACCCGGGGGGATCTGCGGCGAGTGATCCAGTGGATGCTCTCCGAGTTGGCGGTTGGGCATAGCCGAGGGGGAGGTGGCGATGATCTCCGGTCGGCAGAGTCCGTTCCCGGGGGACTGCTGGGCGCCGACTACGAGGTGGCCAACGGCCGTTTCCGGTTCAAGAAGATCTACGGAGGGTTGAACTACAACCCGGAGCTAAGGTCCCCGCTCACCGAACCGGGTGTCGGAGTCTCGGAAGGCGATTTCCTCCTGGCGGTGAACGGACAGGATGTCCGGCCCCCGGGAAACCTCTTCCAGCACTTCGAGAACACCGCAGGAAAGGCCGTCGAGATCACGGTGGGGCCCAACGCCAACGGGGCCGGGTCGCGAACGGTCACGGTCGTGCCCATAGGAAATGAATACGGGCTGCGGAATCGGGATTGGGTGGAGAGCAACATCCAGCGGGTCCACGAGGCCACCGACGGCCGGATCGCATACGTCTGGGTCCCCAATACCAGTGTGGCGGGTTGGCAGTACTTCAAGCGGTACTTCTATCCCCAGGCCCACCTGGACGGAATCATCGTGGACGAGCGCTTCAACGGAGGCGGGTCGTTGGCGGATTACGTCGTGGACATTCTCCGGCGTCCCTATATGGCCCACTGGACCACCCGGTACGGTGAGGACATCCGGACCCCCATCGCCTTCATGCCCGGGCCAAAGGTCATGATCATCGACGAGACCGCGGGGTCCGGGGGCGACTTTTTGCCCTGGCTTTTCCGTCAGAACGAGCTGGGGCCCCTGGTGGGTCGGAGGACGTGGGGTGGCCTGGTGGGGGTCCTGGGGTTCCCGGTTCTTGTGGACGGAGGTGGGGTCACCGCTCCCAACCTCGGGTTCTGGACCGAGGAGGAGGGCTTCGGCATCGAGAATGTGGGCGTGCCTCCGGATATCGAGGTGGAGCAGTGGCCGGCCGAGGTCATCCAGGGTCGGGATCCGCAGTTGGAGCGG
>CBDUAX010000608.1:0-3005 GCA_965365235.1 uncultured bacterium | reverse complement strand
GGGGCCCGAGGCACTGCGCTGGTTGATGGATCTGGGAGCCGAGTTCACCTCGGGGGAGGGCGGTGAACCACCAGCCCATGAGACTCTCCCTGAGCCCGCAGGGAAGGCCGCTGGTGACCGTTCAAAAGATCAACGCACAGGGGGCTGCTGCTTGGGAGATCTTGGGCAGTCCAGAACCGGCAGGAGTCTCAGAGGGGCAGAGGGCGAAGGGCGAGTTCCGTCCACTCCTCTCCCTCCCTAGCCAATCCCCACACATGGTGTTCGAAGAACCCCTGCTGGCCTGGAGCGATTCCGCCCTTTTCGCCATCAACCCCCTCACCCTCGAGGTCTCGCAGATCGACCTGGTTCAGGGATCCTCGAGCCTCGTCCATCGAAGGGCCGACCCCCCTCTATGGCTTGTTCCGGGAAAGCAGCGGAGGGAATACGGAAGGGTCCTGAGTGGGTTAGGAGGGGTGGCTGCTCAACGATCTGCTCTTCCGAAGTTCTGGCCCTCTGTAAGGGACTTCACGTCGAGCCCAGAGGGCTGCTTCCTGGTCTCCCTCACAGCGGGAGAGAACCGACAGCATATAGAGGTCCTCACAACGGAAATGATCCCGCTGGCCCGGTTCACCCCCGACGGATTTTCTCAACCTGTCTTCCTCTCTCACGGGCGGGCCTTCGTGGCGGAGGAGGGCGTGGAAGAAACGGTGCTCTATGAACTCGACACGGACATTTGCCCAACCGGTTGACGGCCCCGTGGTGACGGCAAAAGAGCTGGTAGTGGAGTATGGCGGCAATGGGAAAGGCCATCTCGGCCTTCAGGGCCTCACCGCTTCGTTCCCCCCGGGTATCACCGGGCTCATCGGCCCCAACGGGGCGGGGAAAACCACCTTTTTCCGGGCGGCGGCCGGGCTCCTTCCTCTCAAAGGGGGCACACTCGAGATCGGCGGGAAAACACCCCGATCCTTCCTGGACGATGGGGGAGTCGGATTCCTACCCGAAAACCCCATCCTTCCGCCCTATCTCTCGGTTGAAGAGTTCTTTCTCGGCCTCGCCCCTGATGATGATTCCGCCCCCCGCCGGGACGGCGTCGAATCACCCTGGCTTGCCGGCCTTTCAGGGCTTCTGGACAAGCGCCTCCACACTCTCTCCCTCGGCCAACGCAAGAAGGTCGCACTTTCCGCGGCTCTCCTGGGGGGCCCGACGCTGCTCCTTCTGGATGAGCCAACGAACGGACTCGATCCCCTGGCAGTCAGAGAGCTCCGGGAGAGTCTCCGGGGCGAGGGGAGCAGAGGCACGACGGTGATCATCTCCTCCCACCATCTAGACGAGCTTCAGAGGCTGGCAGATGGCCTGGTGTTCGTGAGAGACGGAGCGGCAGCGGGGGCTTGGAGCCGAGAGGAGGCTCTCGGGTCATTCGGGACGCTGGAGTGCCTTTTCGACCAGGCGTTCTCCGAGGCCCAGGGACACCAATCAAACTCGGGGTTCGCCGGGGGAGGGTTAGGATGACCCAAGGGTTTCGCAGAGCCTGGCTCTGGCGCAGAGCCTATTGGGACCGGGTGGCGCCCCGGCGGTTGGGGATCTTGGTCCTGGGCTTGCTTCCACTCCTCTTCTTCCTGCCTCTCGAAAACGTATCCGTGTTCGGAGAGAGGACCCGGGGCACGGCAATTCTGATCTGGCTATTCTCCCTTTCCCTTGCCTTCGCACTCCGAGGAGGGGAGGAGCTGAGAACCGAGGCCTCCATCTGGGCCTATCAGAAGGGCTTTTGCCTCGGGGAGCTGGCTTTGCAGGACTGGATCCTGGATCTAGGGCTTTTTTTTGTCGCCGCATTCTGGTGGGCCTCGGTGGGGGTCCTGGCCATGGATGCTGCGGGGCCTTCCGCTCTCTTCTCGTGGACAGCCCTGTTCTCGCTGGCTTTGTTCACTGCGGGGTTGGCTCATGCCGTCACTTTTTGCTTTTCGGCTCTCGGTGTTCGGAGGCCTTCGGATCCGACCGTGCTACTGGCCCTCACTTCCCTCCTTGTTCCGGCCCTTGCTCTCAGAGCCCCGTCCTGGATCCGGGAGCTGATGGTCTTCACCCTCCCACCGTTTCGGGCGGCTGTGGAGTTGCACGGATCTCTGAGGATTGGCCAGCTGGACGGGGCAGCAGGGCCTCTTCTCCACCTCTTCCTCTTTGTCGGGCTCACCCTATGGATCGGGTTCGGGGGAATTTCGAATTGGCGTCCCAAGGCCTGAGCCGTTGTTTTCATGCCAGACAAAAACAAAGCGGGTGCCCACCTCGGGCACCCGCTCCTCCTCGGCTCATGGGAGCCGGCTCTCAGCCTCCGCCTCGACGGAGGAGGATCTCCTCAAAGAAGGCATAGACTCGCTCGTCTTCGGACTGTGCGAGCCAGAACATCGCCGAACGTCGAGTCTCGGCCTCCTCGGCCGTCCGGGCAATCTCCATCAGGATCGGGACTCCTTCATCCGGGTCCCTCTGAGAAAGGGCAAAGACCGCGGCCTCCCGCACCTCCTGATCTTCGTCCTCATCCAACGCAACGTCAGCCAAGCCTTCCGTCGCTGCGTCGGCCGCCTCCTGGCCCACCCAGAAAAGTGCGCTTGTCCGGGCGTCCTCATCCACGTTCCGGTCCTTTGCCAACCCCAGAAGATCACGCCAGACCTCCTGGACATCGGCCAACATCAGGGGGAACACAGCCTCTTCCTCGCCACGCCCTGACCGGCCCCCTCGGCGAGCGGCATGGAGGAGGAAATCGGCGGCTTCCCGGGCCGACACCGAGCCCAGCTCCGTGGCACCCTGAGTCCGGTCTTCCCGGCGGCGGATCACCTCCATGTCCCGGATGGAGCCGTCCCTCACCTGGATCTCGAGCTCCACGGGTCCCGTCCGACAGTTTCGGGGCTGGTCGTCCCAGTCCCTGGAGTGCCACATGAAGTTGTGGTCACCCATCCGGATCCCCTGATCACAGATCTCCACTCCGGGGCGTGCCGGGTAGTCCATTCGAGCGATTCCGTTCTCCAGGGCAGCCACCC
>CBDUAX010000607.1:0-3010 GCA_965365235.1 uncultured bacterium | reverse complement strand
GGCGGGGAGGGTGCCTCTGAATCTCCAGAGGATATCGGTACCGTTCCGGTCCCGGGTCACCCGGAAGACCGCCGGTGCGCCCAGAACCATCTGGGGCCCTCCGGCTGATTCGTCCAGGGCATCGGGCAGGGGGTGAATGAAAAACCCGTTCAGCGGGAGGGTGTCTCGGGCCTGGACCTCCCCCAGGTCCCCGATCTCCGCCAGGATGCCCCCGTCTTCCAGCAGAGGGCGTTCATAGTTGACCAGAAGGTCGGCCTGGTACTCCGGGATACCGGGGATGACGATGATTGCGCCGGTTACCAGAAGGTCCCCGATCCGCCGCCCATTCGGGGGAAGCCCCAGGTAAACCTCACGACCTACTCCCCGGTATGCCCCGGTGGCGATGGACTCCAATGCGGCGAGGATCCCAACGAAGTTCACCTTCCTGAGGTACTGCTTTTGAGGGTCCTGATCCCATCCTCCCGATTCGATGAGGATGGTGCTGGTGCCCCATTGTGTGATGAGATCGCCGAAAGCCCTGGGATTGAATGTATCGTCGTACTTGGCGATGTGGCCTCCCACCATCGGCTCCATCGCCCCAATCATGACTCCCATCACTTCCATGGCCCGATCCCGAACGTCATTGACCTCACGAGAGGCATCGAAGGGGGGAGAGAGAAGGGCAATGGCGACCCCTTTATCGGTCCGACCCACCCGGGTCCCAACCCCTTGATCGTGAAGGTTGAATCCGAAATCCGGGGCCAATCGGTCCCGGACGGATTTCAACACCCTTCCCTCGGGGGTCGAGAGGGCACGGGCATCCCGATTGATGTCGATGCCCTGGACGTTCCTGCGTTGGAAACGCTGGGCACCGTCTGGATTCAGCATGGGGAGGGTGTGGACCGTGACCCCTTCCAGGATGGTCTGAACCAGGGGGTGGTCAGGTCGTTTCTCCACGAGTGAGAACAGGTCGGCCAAGGCCATGGTGGCTGTGCTCTCATCCCCGTGCATCTGAGACCAGAGGAAGACCGAAGTGGGCCCGGTGCCGAATGAGATGGTCCGAAGGGGCCTCCCCTCACCGCTCTGCCCCACTTCTTCCACACGGAAGTTGCGGGAGTTCTCGACCACCGGTCCCACGGCACGCCAATAGGTAGCCTGGTCGAAACGCCGGTCTTCCAGCCCTGCGACGCGGACCGCGTCGAAGAGGGAGGAAAGCTCAGGGGTCGGGGTGATGGCAGGCTGCGGTACCTGTGAGTCGGACCCCGGACGTGGGGTCGCCGAAGGCTGCGAGGAATACCCACCGCCACACCCCGCCAGAAACAGGGCGAGGCCGCAGAGCAACGGCAGAACGCTGACCCTTATTCTATCCGACCCCCCACGGAGGGTTCCTACCCGAGGTTCCATTTCCATTCTTCGTCCAGTTGTAGGTAGTGGCGGGATTCGTTGGGCCGTAAGAAACCCCTCGATCCGGCTTCTCTCAGCTCTCCGGGTAGATGAGGTAAGGAGATCTTCGTTCCCTGAAAGCTTCCAGCGCCTCGTCCCAGCCCGCTCGAAGCTCCCCAATGGTCGCCCCAGCCTCCAGATCGAACCTCAGCTTGTCGGTCCCGGCCAACCGGTCGAAGTGGGCCTCTCGCCACTCCCACCTGTCACCAGCCTGTCGTCGGGTTTCGATCAAAAGGGCAAGCGTCGCCAGGGTCGGGTCGTAATCCGGATCCACCGCGGTCAGGCGAAGCCCTGGGATTTCCTCCCCCCCGTACTTCCCGTCTCCGGGGTTCTGCGGGGTGAACCGCACCGGCTCGAAAGTCACGCCGTCGATCTCATAGGCCTCAAGCGCCGCCAGAAGGGCTCCGGCATCCAACCAAGGGGCCCCGAGAATCCGAAAGGCCTCGTCGGTGCCCCGGCCCACCGACACGTTGGTCCCCTCGAAAAGGCACGTCCCGGCGTAGTGAATGGCGCTTTCAACCGAGGGCATGTTCGGGGAGGGCGGCACCCAGGGGAGCCCGGTCTCCTCGAAGGTCATCCCCCTCTTCCATCCCGAGGCAGGGACCACGGTCAGTGAGGCTACCACACCGAATTCTCCCACCATCATCTTTGCCAACTCTCCCGGCGACATCCCATGCCGCATGGGGACGGGGTAGAGGCCCACGAAAGTGGAGAAGGCCGGGTCCAGGACGGTTCCCTGGACGGCGTTCCCTCCTATCGGGTTGGGACGGTCCAGAACGACAAAGGGGATCCCTTCCTCTCCGGCAGCTTCCATGGCCCGGGCCATGGTGGAGACATAGGTGTAGAATCGGGCTCCGACGTCCTGGATATCGAAGAGAAGGACGTCGATTCCAGTGAGCATCTCAGGGGTCGGTTTCCGGGTTTCGCCGTACAGAGAGTGGATCGGGAGTCCCGTTTCCGCGTCTCGGCTACTATCGATGACGTCGCCCCCCCGTACCGTCCCACGGATCCCGTGCTCCGGGGAGAAAAGGGCCACCAGATGCACCTCCGGCGCAGCCATGAGGCGGTCGATGCTCGCTACTCCCGAAGCGTCGATCCCGGTATGGTTGGTGATGAGGCCCACCCGCCGCCCCTCTACCAAATGGATCGAGTCTGTGAGAAGCACCTCGATTCCCGGTTGAACCCGAGCCGAAGGGGTGTTTCCTTCCATCCTTGCCCCGTCAGGCCCTCCTTCGTTTTCGGAGGGTTTTCCGGCACCAGAAGTGCAGGCGATGATCGTCAGACCCAGAATGGGGAGGATAGAGGATTGTGGCACTCTTTTTTGCCTCATAAGTTCTTTCCGATTCAGGTTTGAGGGGGCTGTCGCCCCGCTCCATCTGGCTCGGGGCAACTTCGGCGCCCCGATTCTTTCCGTCAACGGCGGTTTTCTCTGAAGCGGCCCGACCTCGAGGGGCCATTCCTTCATGTCAGCTTTACGTTCTTTGCCAAACCCCGCATCCCTGTTTCCCTTTCTCCTCTCACTCTCCCTGCTCCTGGGCTGTTCTTCGGTTCAGAGTGGCGGGAATCCACAAGGCGGTGTCGCCACTCC
>CBDUAX010000606.1:0-3015 GCA_965365235.1 uncultured bacterium | reverse complement strand
CAGCTTGAGGGATGTCAACGACGCCCCTCTGATCTACGTGGATGGGATCCGTGTGAACAACCGGCTTACCGGAGGGTTCGGCGACCCGGCCGTGTCCCGGTTGGATGATATCGATCCCGCCAGCATCGAGAGTATCGAGATCATCAAAGGCCCGGCAGCGGCCACACTCTACGGAACCGAGGCCTCCAACGGGGTGATCCAGATCATCACCAAGAAGGGCTCCGAAGGTCCAGCTCGCTGGAACCTCACCGTGCGCCAGGGCATCGGGTATTTCAACGATGCAGCGGATCGCCTGGAAGAGAACTTCTGGACCAACCCCTCGGGTCAGACCATTTCCCAGAATCTGGTGGAAGCAGAGGAGGCCAGAGGCACACCGATCTTCTCCACAGCTCATAACCAGTTCTACAACCTCAGCGTCTCCGGGGGGACCGGGGACCTCCAATACTACCTCGCCGGGAGTGGGACTTTCGACACTGGCGTCACACCCGACAACGAAGGCCACCGGTACAATACTCGCCTCAACATTTCGGCTACCCCGGCGACCAACATCAGAATCAGCGCCAATTCGGGGATCATTGTGAGCCGGTACCGGCTGCCCATGATGGGGAACTCGGGTGTGCTCCCCTCCCTCCAACGGGGCAGTCCCTCCACCATGAACGATCCCCGGCGAGGATGGCAGACGGCCCCGCCGGAGTCGCTCTACCGAGCCTACAACTACAACCAGGACATCAATCGGGTGACTGGTGGAATCACGGTGGAGCACAGCCCCACAGAGTGGTTTACGCAACGGCTAACCGGCGGGATGGACTTTACGGATCAGGACATCTCGGAATACACACCCCGACTGGGTGAGCAGGACGCCCAGTTCTTCTCCCCCGACTTCGCAGCGGGACGGAAAACCGTACGCCGGGAGGAAGTCCTCTACACCACCTTGGATTACACGGGAACGGTCTCCTGGGCCGCCACCGATGATCTGGCCAGCAATACTTCGGGAGGATTCCAGGTTTATCAGAAGTCTATCGAGTTCATGGAGGCGGAGGGTCAGGGGTTTCCCGCGACGGGCGTGAAGACCATTGCAGGCGCCGGGACCTTCCAGCGTGGCCGTGATGACTTCATCGAGAACAACACCGTGGGCTTCTTCCTCCAGCAGCAGTTCGGGTGGAAAGACCGGCTCTTCCTGACCACGGCCATCCGGGCGGATGACAACAGTGCATTCGGGGAGAACTTCGACCTGGTCTACTATCCGAAGGTGAGTGCCTCCTGGGTGGTCAGCGAAGAGGAGTTCTGGAACGTGGATTGGGTGAACTCCCTCCGTTTCCGGGGTGCCTACGGGGAGTCCGGTCAGCAGCCTGATGCCTTTGCGGCGCTACGCACCTTCGAAGCTCGCCCAGATCCCCGAGGCTTTGCCGCAGTAACCCCACAGACAGCCGGGAACCCCGACCTGGGTCCGGAGCGGGGCAAAGAGATCGAGGTCGGGTTTGATCTCACGATGTTCAGTGAGCGTGTCGGCCTCGATGTCACCTACTACAACCAGAAGACCACCGACGCCATCCTCTCCCGGAACGTCGCCCCGTCCACCGGCTTCGCCGGCTCTCAATTCGTGAATGTGGGTGAAGTGGCCAACAGTGGATTTGAGGTTTCTCTCGACGCGTTGGTCCTGGATACCGAGGACGTCGGTTGGGACCTCGGTGTGAGCTTCAACACCAACCACAACGAGATCACCGATCTGGGGATCGACGGGTACCTGGATGTGGGATGGACCACCCGACATCAGAAAGGTTATCCGGTAGCGTCTTTCTTCGCGGCCAAAGTCCTGAGTGCGGACCTGGACGCCGACGGGACTGCTATCAACATGATGTGTGCCGATGGCGAAGGCGGATCCATCTCTTGCGATGATGCCCCCTGGGTTTTCATGGGTCATCCCAGCCCGGACTATGAGGGCTCCATCAACTCGACGGTGACCGTCTTCAACAATATCCGGATCCGTGGCATGATGGACTTCCAGGGCGGTCAGTCCAAGTACCTCACCGACCGGTGGAATCGTTGTGCCTGGAGGCAGAACTGCGAGATCAACCACTACCCTGAGCGTTTCGACCCTAGAGCCGTCGGCGCCGCTCAGAACGGAGGATGGAACGAGTTCGACTGGTGGATTCAGGAATCCACCTTTGCGCGTCTCAGAGAGGTCTCTGTGGAGTACACCCTTCCCACGAATTGGCTGGCTCGTATCGGCGCGGCCTCAGGGTCGTTTTCCCTGGGGGGGCGTAATCTGGGTATCTGGACGAGTTACCCGGGGATCGATCCGGAGATTGCCGATATCACCAATACGATCTCCGAGCCCAACGACCAGAGCATCCTGCCTCCGTTGAGGCAGTTCACCTTCAGCGTGAACCTGGGCTATTGACGGATGATGTGGAATCAGCCGGAAGGATACGGACTCAACAACACACATCCGAAAATCTCGGAATCAGGAGGTGTAACGATGCTCAGGAATATTCGAGTGCCCCGACTTTTTCTCTGGATGGTACTGATGGTAGGGTTCTGCCTCCCCATCAGCTCTTGTGACACGCTCGACGACCTCATTTCGGTGGAGGCCCCCTCTCAGGTGGCTGCAGAGGACCTCGACAACCCGGCGAATGCGGACCTTATGGTCAACAGCGCCGTCAACGATTTCCGTTGCGCCCTGGTGCATTTCATCGCCGCCGGAGCCTACGTAGGAAACGAGTGGGGTGTTGGGGGCGATACCGGGGGTGGTTCGTACGTTTGGTATGACGGGCGGGTCTTCACCCCCTCGGGGTGGACCTCCATGTATGCGACGGGGGATTGTTCCGGGACCGCACCCAATGTCTATGAACCCCTTTCAACGGCTCGCTGGCTGGCCGATGATGCCCTGGAGAGGCTCGATACCTGGGGGGACGCCCAGGTGCCGAACCGGACCGAGCTGACGGCGAAAGCTGCGGCCGTGGCCGGCTACAGCCTCACTCTTGGTGACGGCTCTGCCGGCGGCCGAGCACGATG
>CBDUAX010000605.1:0-3020 GCA_965365235.1 uncultured bacterium | reverse complement strand
GCCATGATGGCGAAGACCGAAGAGAGGAGAGCCGTGAGGCGACTGAAGATGAGCATGACACCGATATGGTCCTCCAGGGTCGTCGATGCGTTCAGAATGAGCTCCGGATGAGCCTCACGGAGCCATCGGGACAGAACCCCTGCGGTGGAGCCTGGGTCCGGCCCTACGGCCAGGATCGAGGCCATGGAGTTGTAGCTCTGGGCAAAGGGGAGGTAGAGAAAAGGTGTCGGGTCCTCACCCAGCGTGCGAATCCTGGCCGTGGACACCACTCCGACCACCGTCACCGCATCCCAGCCCGGAATTTCAACCGTGACCGTCTGCCCAAGAGGATCCCCCCTCGGCCAGAACCTCTCCACCATGGCCTGGTTGACGATGGCAACCGGGGGGCCATCCGCCCGATCGCTGGGGAGAAAATCTCTCCCGCTCAGAAGGGAGATTCCTGCAGCGGCAAAAAAACCCGGGCTCACGGAAGTGAAATCCACTGTGTGGGCCTCCCGCCCCTCCGGGGCCGGGACATCAGCCACATTCACATCCAGGAACATGGAGTTGAGTGGATTCAGGTGGATGTTGGAAATGGCTCCCACTTGGGATACGCCCGGGTGGTTCCGGGCCTTTTCCAGGACCGACTCCAGAAGCCCAAGCCCCTCCTCAGGAGAATACTCCACCGAGGGGACGAGGAAGGTGACGACAGCCGTGGGCTCCTGGCCGAACCCGGGATCCAACAGGCTTGCGGCTCCAAAGCTCCGAATAAGCAGTCCAGCCACCACCAGGAGAACCACGGACATGCCCATTTGTCCCATGACCAGGGCCCGGCTGAGGCTGAGTACCCTGGATCCCCCGCTACTGGAGCACTCATCCTTCAGGGTGGGGGCCAGCTCAGGTTTGGTGGCCTGAAGAGCCGGGATCAACCCCACCAGGACGCCTGTGCCTAGAGAGGCCGCCAAAGTGAACCCGAGGACCGTCCAGTCCAGGCTCAGGTCGAAGCCCACAGGTAGCGGGAATGGAAGAGTAGTCGTCAATCCAAGCCCGATGATCCAGATGGCCAGGGGGATCCCCACAACCCCACCTGCGATGCCCAGAACCATCGTCTCCGTGAGCAACTGCCGGATGAGCCGCCCTCGGGATGCACCCAGCGCCAGGCGCAGCGCCACCTCTTTTCTCCGGGTGACCCCTCTGGCCAGAAGAAAACCGGCCAGGTTCGCGCAGGCGATCAGTAGGACCAGCCCCACGACCCCCATTGCCAAGAGGTTTACCAGGGTCACGGCCCGGTCGGTGCCCGGGTTGAACCGGATCTCCTTGGTGGGCACGGCACGGAGCGCATCCCCCGGATCCCAGATGCCCGGGAAGGTCTCTTTGAGCTCTTGAGCCACATTTGTGAGGGCGACCCTGGCTTGTTCGACCGTGGCCTCGGGCCTCAGCCGGCCCACAGGGTTGAACGAATTTGTACCCCGAGAGTCCAGCGGCTCCCCTCCCCCAACCATCAGCTCGTTGATCATCATGATGGGGGCGAAGAACTCCGGGGCCAGACCCCGGGGAGAGCCGGGAAATTCCTCCGGGGCCACCCCGACAATGGTGAAAGTCCTTCCGCTCAACCGGACTTCTCGACCGAGAATATCGGGTTGACCGCCGAAGGCTCGTTGCCAATACCGAAACCCGAGCAAAACGACTGGATGGGCACCGGGGGAGATGTGGTCCTCGGGCAGGATCGTCCGACCCAGCGCCGGTCTGATCCCCAGGAGCGGCATGTAGTTCCCGGTCACCAGCTCGACAATGACGGGTTCTACCTCGCCCCCCAGCTCTCGCTGGGTCTGGGTGAACTGGTATCCGCCCAGCTCCACGAAGGTCTGCCTGGTTCCTTCTTGAACTTCCAGGAAATCGGGGTAGTTGAGGGGGTCGAAGCTGCCTCGATCTCGGTCCCGGTAGATGTTGACCAGCTCGTCCGGGTTCTCGTAGGGAAGATCCCGGATCAGCACCGCATTGACGATGCTGAAGATGGCGGTATTCGCCCCGATTCCCAGCGCCAGGGAGAGGATGGCGATGGCGGTGAAACCGGGACTCTTCCTCAGGGTGCGGAAGGAGAACCTCAGATCGGCGAAAAGGTCTTCCAGGTGCCTGACCCCCCGCTCTTCCCGGGCCTGTTCTCTGAACCGTTCCACCCCGCCGAAGGCGATTTTGGCCGAACGGTGCGCTTGGGCCGGATCCATCCCGGCCCGGATGTTCTTCTCGGTTTCCTTTTGGATATGGAACCGTAGTTCTTCATCCATCTGGGAGTCCAGCTCTTCTTTGTTGAACAGGGCTCGGACTCTTTCCCCAACTCCCCGTATCGCGCTCATCTAGCCGTTCTCTCCGGGCCCGGGCACCCCCGGGCTTTGTGGTTCCTTTCCCAGAATCAATCGTCCCTCAGAACTTCCATGGGTTGGGACCCAAAGAGGCGCCGGGCAGGAAGGAAGCCGGCGACCAGGGAGGCGAAGACCAGCGACAGGCTCCCGCCTCCCACCGCCAATGGATCCAACGGGGGAACACCCAGGAGTGCGCTCCGGGCCACAAAGGCGAGGGGGATGGCTACCAGAAGCCCCACCACTACCCCTGCTGCGGTGGGGCGGAGGCCGTCCCATAGAACCGCCAGGACCACCTGCCTTCTCTTGGCGCCCATGGCCTGCCGAATGGCCATCTCCCGGAGCCGTTGCGCGACGGAAAAAGAGACGATCCCGAAGACACCGATGACGGCCAGCGAGAGGGCGAACACTCCTGAAAAACCCAGGACCCTGGACATGATGCGGTGACCCAGGAACCGGTATTCCACGTAATCTCGGTAAACACCAGCCTCCACTAGGGTGAACTCGTTCGGATCCGGAGGCATTTCCTGACTGAGGATGGGGACGACTTCTTCCGCCGAAACCCGCCCCTTGGCGTGGAGGATTCCCCGGACCGGCACGTCCTGCAGATACGATGTCCAGAAGAAGGGGCGATCGGTCCCGCCCATGGCCGCAGAACGGTCCGCCACCACCCCGACGACCTCG
>CBDUAX010000604.1:0-3027 GCA_965365235.1 uncultured bacterium | reverse complement strand
GGCCGATGAGGGCCAGGGGAGCCCCCTCCTCCGTATCGAACAACCCCTCCATGGAAGCGAAGGCGGCGGGTTGATGGTTCGCCACATTCACCGCCTGGAAGTCTCCTGTGGGAAATGCCACCAGAAAGGAGGCTGGAAGCCCCACGAGCACTCCCGTTTTCACGAAGACCTTCCCGTAGTCGGCGTGTCTACGCGCCGTTGGATCGGCGTCCGCCCTCTGGCCCACCAGGAGGTAGTAGGCTCCGATGGCGGCCATGACGAACGACCCCGTGGTTACGGCGCCGAACATGGTGTGGAGGTACTGCCAACCCAGCCAGGGGTTGAGGATCAGGGACCAGAATGAATTCAACGCCATGATTCCACCGGAGCCGATCTCGTACCCCACCGGGTGTTGCATGAAGGCGTTTGTGGCCACGATGAAAAAGCCGGAGATCCACGACCCCGCGAAGACAGCAAAAGCCGCCCACCAGTGTGCTCGTGGACTGAGTTTCTTGTGGCCGAAGAGGAACACACCCAGAAAGGACGATTCCAGGAAGAACGCGAAGGTCCCCTCCATGGCCAGGGTTTGGCCGATCACTCCCCCGGTTGCCTCCGAGAAGCGGGCCCAGTTGGTTCCGAACTGGAACTCCATGGGAATTCCGGTGACCACGCCCATGGCGAACGCCAACCCGAAGATCTTCCCCCAGAAGCGAGCAGAATGGTCGAACTTCGGGTCGCCGGTCCTGAGGGCGGCGGTCTTCAGGATTACGATGAGGAGGCCCATCCCCATGGTGAACTGGGGGAAGAGGTAGTGGTAGGTGATGGTGAAGGCGAAATGGAAGCGGTGAAAAAAGAGGGTCGGATCCATGAATGTCTCCGCCTGGGTGGGGAGGGGGGGGGAGACCCCTATCCTGCCAGAATCAGTTTGGCTGTCTCCTTGACCTTGAAGTTGTGGTGGGCTGGGAAGTGGGACAAGATGGACTCTGGCCGGAATCTCTAGTCCGTTTCGGACCGGTATTCCAGGAGATCTCCGGGTTGGCAATCCAGCTCTCGGCAGAGGGCCGTGAGGGTGGAGAACCGGATGGCTCGAGCCTTGTTGGTTTTCAGGATCGAAAGGTTGGGGAGGGAGACTCCCACCCGGTCGGAAAGCTCGGTGAGGGTCATGCCCCGATCGAGGAGGATCCGGTCCACGTTTACGACGATGGCCATTGTGCCGGTCTCTCCCTTACACCGTCAAAGACGAATCTTCGGCCAGTCGGACCGCCTCTTTCCAGATGGCGGCGAGGACCAGGACCAGAAGCCCGGCAAAAACCCACTCTTCGTAGACCTCCATGTAAGCGGAAAGGGCGATCCCGGTGACCTGGTAACGGGCCAGAGCCCAAGCACTGAAGAGGAACTGACTGACCGGCACCAGGAGTCCGGTGACCAAGACGAGCCATCCGAGACGGTTGAGTCTGAGGGGATTGGAGGGGTCGAATGGACGGCCCTCGGCGGCCGTGGAAAGGATCCTCCTTAGAAGGATCAGCCCGTAGATCAGAGCTCCGAACAGGACGATCTGGTGAACCCAATAGATCAGAAGGGGCGTGAGAGCAGTCTCGGAAAACCTCAATTCGCCTCGGGCGTCGACGAGAGATAATGGACCGACAACAGGTGTTGTCGGCGTCTGTGACACGGGTACCGCCTCAGGGCCTACCTCCAGGGGGAGGATCGGTAGAAAGGAGTTTTCGCCGATGGAGACCGGGATGCTCAGGTCCATGTCCCCCGATCCGGCCATAGCCGCTATTGGCCATGCGGCCAGAAAGATGGTCCCGGCCACGAGGCTCAGGTAGAACAGGATATCGAGCCAGACCTTCAGCCCCTTGGCCAGGCCTCTACGTCGTATGGTTCCGGAATCCATCATCCCCTTATCCTCATTTTATTGATAAACATAAAATATATATTGATAAACGATAAGTCCACGGATTTCTTTGGTGATGGTCCGAGACCTCTGCCCGTCCTATGTTCCGTTGAGATCCATCCCCACAGGAGGAGGCATCATGTCCGGCCCGAATCGTCGTCGTTTCCTTTCCCAGTTCGTGGGCGGCACCGCGGCCACCCTGACCGTACCCCAGCTCTTGCTTGCATCGGAGAACGAGGGGGATTTCGACGGTCGAACGAACTCCCCGGACGGCGGGATACCAGATTTCCCGGGGGGTGCCCCATCCGAACACGACGAAGAGTATTGGGGCCGCGTGCGGGATCAGTTTCCGCTGGCGCCAGGCCTGATCCTCATGAACGCCGCGAACCTCTGCCCCTCCCCCTACCCGGTTCAGAACGCGGTCTTTCAGTTTACCCGAGATGTGGACAGCGACGCGTCATTCCAGAACCGAGGAAAGTTCGGAGGTCTGAAGGAGGAGGCTCGGGAAGCCCTTGCTGAGTACGTGGGGGCTGATCCCATGGAGATCGCCATCACCCGGAATACGTCGGAGGGAAACAACTCCGTGGTAAACGGGCTGGACCTTGGACCGGGCGACGAAGTCGTGATCTGGGACCAGAATCACCCGACGAACAATGTGGCCTGGGATGTTCGAGCCCGTCGCTGGGGGTTCGAGGTCAAAAGGGTATCCACGCCGTTTGGCGAAGCGGCCACCCCAGATCACCTCCTGGCATCTTTCCGGGAAGCACTCTCGGCCAACACACGGGTCCTGGCGTTCAGCCATGTGTCGAATGTGTCCGGTACCGCGTTGCCTGCCCGAGAACTCTGCCGGATGGCAAGGGAGCGCGGTGTCCTTACCCTGGTGGATGGAGCTCAGACCTTTGGAGCCCTGAGGCTGGATCTACCTGAGATGGGGTGTGACTTCTTCACCGCATCGTCCCACAAATGGTTCGTGGGCCCGAAAGAGGCGGGGCTCATGTATGTCCGAAGAGAGAGCCAGGATCGGCTTTGGCCCAGCGATGTGGGTGTGGGGTGGGAAGGGGCCGAGATGGCAGGGGCTCAAAAGTTCGAGAATATGGGGCAGCGTGACGACGCGGCGGTATCCGTCGAGTGCAGGGTCCCCCGGTTCGTCG
>CBDUAX010000603.1:0-3029 GCA_965365235.1 uncultured bacterium | reverse complement strand
CCATCCGAGTTGCCGAAGGACGCGATGGGACGCCGACCGATGAATTTGTGGATGCCCACCGGCTTTCCCTCTTTGTCGTCGATGAAGTCGATCTCCGGGAGTCTGACCAGCACCGGTCCCCCGTCCCGCTCCTGGAATTCGACTTTGATGCTGGAGCCGATCACCTGCTCCGGGGGAATGCCGTAAACACCCTCGACCCAGGGACGCATGAATTCGATCCCACCCCCAGAGGTGATGAACGTCTTGAATCCATGGGCTCGCAGGTAGTCCAGGAGTTCGAGCATCGGCTGGTAGACCAATTCGGTGTAGGGCCGGTCAAGCTCGGGATGCCGAGCGGTAGCGAGCCAACTCGCGACGATGTCCTCGAACTCCGCCGTGGTCATCCCGGCGTGCGTCGCCATCACCAGTTCGAGCAGGCCATGCTCGCCGGTGGCGGCTACGGCTTCGAAATCCCCCTCGATGGCCCCCTTGAACGGTTGCGTGTCTAGCCACTCAGGATGGTCGGGGGCCAGCTCTTTCACCCGGTCTACTGCGAAAAGCAGCTGGAAGTAGAACGGCTTCTCCGACCAAAGATTACCGTCGTTGTCGAAGGTGGCGATGCGTTCGGCCTCGGGCACGAAGTCCGGACTGTTCGGGTCCGTGACCCGGGCCACGAATTCGACGATGGCATCCTTCGCTGCGCCGTCGTTCCAGGAAGGGAGCCCAGTGGCGCCCTGGGCCTGAGCCCCGGAGGGGGAGTGGGCGTCACCGGATACCGGTTCCTGGTCGCCCGGCCCACATCCAATGATCATCAACGTCGCCACCACCAACGGTGATTTTCTACTCTGCGTTTTCATCGTTCCCGTCCCCTACTTCCTTGGGTTCAGTGGTCTCAGTCGTCGCGCGCTCTGTCGGCGGGAGGACGTATGACCTCTTCTCCTTCGGGCCCGAGCGACGGTCTTCGCGAAGTCTTTTCCCGACCAACGCACCTCGCTGCCGTCCGCTTTTGATCCATATAGTGCTGCGTCCAAGGCCAGGAGCTGTTGCCGTACCTCTGGGTCAGCTTCCGCACCGAGGGACTCGGCGGCCGTGGCTTGTCGACCACCGGCGGTCCACCGATCGATCCACTTCATGAGCTGACGAGCCGTAGCCCTGGCGTCCCCCGAACGGGCAGCCTTCCGAACCAGCTGGAACGATCGGGCCTCCGACTCAGCCCACCGGCTTCGGGCCGCAGCTATGCGATCGGCCAGAACTCCGCCGAACCGGCGCTGAGTCCACCCGAGAATGATCATCCCCAGGAGGACCAGGGCCAGTGGTACTCCCCAGCGCCTAAGCAGGTCCCTGAAGGAAGGTCGACCCGGGCCAGTCTCACCGCCGACAGCATCCGCAACAACCGTCGAATCCTCCGGCAGCGGAATCTCTGGTACCAGATCCGGGTTGGGAGCAACGTGTACCTCCACAGATGGGACGGAGGCGGTCCTGAGTTCCTGAGCCTCCACGTCCCACCATTGGAGGACCACGCCGGGAAGGGTATGGTCCCCCTCCTCTTCGGCTACGTAGGTCACCGACTCCACACGCTGCCCCACGGTGGTCTCGATCCCGCCGCCATCTTCGTCACTCACCTGAGGAAGGGCCGGATAGGCGGTCAAGCCGAACGGGGTGTCCTCAACCATGGGCGGGATGACCATGGACAGAGCGCCACTGACGGTCGCGGTCACGGTTCGGGTGACCGCCTCGCCCACCAGAAGCGTATCCGGGGGCGGGTCGAGGGTCTCCTCCAACTCCAAGCCGAATGCTGAAATGAAGTAATCCAGGCCTTCCGCTTCCGGGGGGAGAACGGCCTCGAATGAGACCGGCGGGGGAGAGGCTGTTCCCGTCACCCTGTCGCGGGTGTTCGGCTCGGAGTATCGGACCTGGATAGGAATCTCGGAGATCTCGAAAGAGCCGGGACGCTGGGGGTACACAATGTAGCTGCGCCTCTGCCCGGCCCAGGTGGTTCCGTCAATCCTCTCGGAAAAGTTGCTTCCCCGGGGGACAAAGAGAACCAGAGCATCAGGAAGGCTCACATCAGGAAAGTGGGGCGCCCCGGTGAAAAAGGAGGGTGCCAGGATCTCCAACCTCAGCGTCAACGGTTGGCCAACGGTGACCACCTCGCCCGGGTCCAATGCCACTCGGGCGAAGGGGGCAGTCCCCTCCTGAGCGTGGGCAGGAGACCCTGCCACGCCCAGACACAGTCCCAGCCCCAAGGCCGCGCCCCAAACCCGGCCACCGATGCCGGTCATGAGCCACCTCCTGACAGCCTCCTGGCCTCGGCCTCGACCAGGAACTTCCGTCTCAGAAAATCCCCGGGTGACGACTGAAGCCGGCGGAGCCACATCTCGGCAATCTGGTCTTCGCTCAGAAGTGCCTGCTGAACCTCCCCTTCTTCCCCCTGTTCTCCCTGTTCGTCGAAGCGGACCTCGTCCGGGTCCTGATTGGGTGGTCCCGGAGGAGGGGGGTCCCCCGACGGCTCCTCAGCGGGCGGGATGAGGGCCAGCACCAACGCCCGGTTCTCCCGGGCCTCCAACCAATCGGCCCGTTCCGCGAGAGCCGCATCGTAGCTAGCTACGGCCGCCTGGAAATCACCAAGCCTCGCGTAAGCGTTCCCCAGGTTGAAGTGGGCCTCCGGTAGATCGGAGCGGGCGAACTGGAGGATGGCAGCTTCATAATCCCCGGCGCGATAGTAGGACGTCCCCTTCCACAGCGGATCCTGGAATCTGTCACCAGATACCTGGAAGTTCCCTCTCTCGTAGTGATACCGCCCCTGTTGATCTGCTGTCAGCCAGAGGTCGGCGAACCGAAAGGGGCCCGACGCCTCGTTCGAACAGCCCGATAAGCCCAAGACCAGGAGGGTGAGGCCCCACCGGATGGTCCAGCCTCTTCTGAACCAGAAGAGGGTAAGAAGGAGCACGGGGAAGACCAGCCAGTACCCCTGATCCTTCCACCGGGCCGATGGATCGTCCTGCTTGGCCACCTGGAGGTTGGTCTGGATCCGGCCTTGTACCCGCTCC
>CBDUAX010000602.1:0-3032 GCA_965365235.1 uncultured bacterium | reverse complement strand
AGATTTCTTCCCGCCAGAGTTGGGTTCGAATCCTGATCCTGAGGGGGAGACCGGAGTGAACGGCCTCGAGGAGGTTGGCGTCGTCCAGTAGGTTCCCCACCTCGATGGCGGCTTCCCCCGTGCCCGGGACGACAGCAAAGCGCACCGGGGCTCCCTCCTGGGCTTCCAGAGCTGAGCCTGAAAGCGCCAGGAGGGCCAGCGTCAGAAGGAGTACCGCTCCTGATCTGGCCAAGATTGAATCAGAACCGCCGACTGAGGCGAATGTAGAAGTTTCCGTCCCGACCTCCGCTCGCGTCCTCGTTCAGTGGGTATGCGTAGTAGACACCCAGGTCCCCGAGGTAGAGCCCGATCCCAACGTCAGCCAACGTCTCGGTATTGCCCAGGCCGTCTGCGGTCCACCCCTGCCCCAGGTTGAAGAAGGCCGCCCAGTCCGGGGACAGGTCAACTTTGGGGGCCCAGTCCCAGTCTTCCTCCCAGAAATCGTCTCCTTCATCTCGTCCGAAATCCCAATCAACGAAGAGGCTCCCCCGAAATTCCGCTTGGAAGAGAGCGAACTGATCGCATCCGTACCCTGCCGATACGGGATCGGTGAGGGTGACGTCTCCCTGGGTGAGATCGAATCCCCTGGTTTCGGCTCTGGCTCCACAATCGGCGGAGAAGAGGGAATAGCCAGGAAGGGATCCGACCCCCCCGAGAGCGTGCTGGAACTGGGGGGGGAGTGGGACGTCATTGAGGGTGCCCCCGAAGACTCCTCTCAGGTTCAGGGAGGATCCGGGTCCGACCCGATTGTAGCTGCGGATGTCGAGGAACCCAGCCAAGAAATCGGTCTCGTACTCCCGTCGGGGGATCAAAGGAGCTTCCGGGTCCGGGGCTACCCGGTGGGCCGGAAGGTAGAGGTCGCCACCTAGCCCCCGACGGCCGCTGGCTTTGACGTACCACCCGTGGGAGGGTTCATCTCTCCGATTCCGACTATCGAAGGTGATGGTTCCCTCCACATACTGGAGGTTCCCCTCGCCAACCAACGGCTGATTCCGCCAGGGCTTGTTGTTCTTCGTCAGTGACCAGGGCCCGGACACGGGCATGAAGTCATGTTCCTCGTCGAAGTACTCCGCTCGAAGCTCAAGGGGAAGGTCCGGAAGGCGATAGCGGGCGTAAACGCTCCACCCTTCCCTCTCGTAGTAGTCTCTGAAGTCCTTGTGGAGAATGAAGGTGGCCAGGGAAGCCTCCAGGTCGGAGATGCCCCAGTCCTCGATGGGATCGACGAAGGAGAATCCGGAAGCTCCCAGGGCCAGGTCGTCATGACCTCCCAGGCTTTGTTCTGCCCGGAGCAGGTAACCAAAGTCTTCCCCACCCAACTCTAGTCCCGTTTCCGTTCGCCACACCCCCCAGAGGTACAGACGGAGGGGATTTCGGCCACTTGTCCGGATCGACGGCCCGAAGATCACGGGTAGCCCTTCCGTCCTGTTGTAGTTCTGGCCTGCCTTCAGCGTGAAGCGTGCGTCTCCCCAGGGGAATCCACGTGAGAAGCTTCCCTCATCGTCAGGACGCCGCCGGCCGGCCGCCGATATCCGATCGCCACGCTGCACGTACCGAAGGGGTTCATCGAAGACTCTCAGATCACCGCCGACCTCACCCAGCTCCTCTCCCAGGACCCGTCCGCCCACGATCATCACGTCCCCGGTGACGATGCCACCTTCCTCGAAAACCAGGTCTCCATTCACCACCACCAGGTCTCCGTCCACTTCTCCGGCCAGGGTAAAGGGTCCCCCCAAAGCCCCGACATTGCCCACCACCACCCGAGTCGACGGAATCCTGGATCGGCCACTGAATTGGAGAGTGCTGGAGTCGTTGAAAAACTCGATCACATCGTCCTCAACCCACCGAGGCAGGTCCACCTCTTCAACCCTTCGCTCCTGAGCAACGAGGAACTGAGTCGAGAGGAGGATCAAGCTCCCCAGCACTACCAAGCCCTTCTTCATCTTTTCCTCCAGTACGAGGGGCCATCGATTCCATGGTCCCTCTGGCAGGGGTCATACCAAACCCCATGAAACCCGATAAATGATGGTCGGACTGTACGTTAGAAGGAACTCGCCCTTCGAGAATCCCGGCCGTTGTGTTTCACCTTCCACCTAGCCCGTTTCAAAAGGACACGCATTCGGGCCCCAAACTCAGCTCTCCTCCTCCCGAATCCCCAGCCTCTTCATACGCCGATAGAGGTTGGCCCGGTCCGTCTGAAGGCGGCGTCCCACCTCCGCCACGTTCCCCTTGGTAGCGTTCATGGCTCCCTGGATGAGAACCCGTTCATAATCATCCAGACGTTCTCTGAGTGGCCGGGGATCCCCTTCCTGGTAGGTCGGAGTAGCGTCTTTTCCCAAGGATGCTGTTGGGAGGAGCTGCAGAACCTCTTCCGCTTCTACCGGCCCCCCGGTGCGGAGGATGGCCAAGCGTTCCAGGATGTTCATCAACTCCCGGACATTTCCAGGCCAGGGATAGCGGGTGAGGGCCTCCATTCCCCTGGGGGTGATGTGTGGTACGGGGATCCCCTGGCGCCCTCGTAGCCGATGGAGGGTATGGGCAACCAGAAGCGGGATGTCCTCCATTCGGTCCCGGAGGGGAGGGAGGTGGATGGGGACGACCTCCAACCGGAAAAGGAGATCCTGACGGAAACCGCCCTCATCGACCTGAGCCCGAAGATCGTGATTGGTGGCTGCCAGGACACGAACGTTCACCTGGATCGTCTTCCCGCCGCCGACCCGTTCAACCACCCCGGTCTCTATGGCTCGAAGGAGCTTGGCCTGGGCTTCTGGTCCGAGATCGCCGACCTCGTCCAGGAAGAGAGTGCCCAGGTGGGCCAATTCGAACCGGCCTCTCCGCCGTTCCGTGGCCCCGGTGAAGGCCCCCTTCTCGTGCCCGAACATCTCGCTTTCCACCAGGTCCTTGGGGATGGCGGCGGAGTTCACGCGGATGAAGGGATGGGCAGCGCGCTTGGAGAGGCCATGGAGGGCTGCGGCGGCCAGCTCCTTCCCGGTGCC
>CBDUAX010000601.1:0-3041 GCA_965365235.1 uncultured bacterium | reverse complement strand
CGGGATCGGCGCCGATCACCGGGCTCAGGAAGATGCCCCGACCTCCACCCAGCGTCTCACCGAGGTGGAGATCCGGCGGAGTCCCGGAGGCCTCGGGGACATCTCACGCTCCCTCCTGTCTCTGCCGGGGGTGTTGGGGGGTGTGGACAACCGGAACGACCTCCTTGTCAGAGGCGGGGGCCCTGGTGAAAACGCCTACTACCTGGACGGGATCCGGATCCCCCAGATCAACCACTTCGCCACCCAGGGGACGGCCGGGGGCGCGTTGGCTCTGGTGAACGCCGACTTCATTCAGGACGCCACCTTCTTCACCGGTGGTTTCCCGGTCCGGTACGGTGACGCCCTCTCCAGCGTGCTCCTCATCGAGAACCGCCCCGGAACCCAGGACGGCCTCGCGGGGGATGTGACCGTGGGTGCCAGCGAGGCCGGAGTTACCCTGGACGGTCCTTTGGGCTCGGAGGCGAACTGGCTTTTCAGCCTCAGGCGTTCCTACCTCCAGTTCCTCTTCGAGGCCCTGGATCTCCCCATCCGCCCCGACTACTGGGACGGGCAGCTCAGCGTGAACTGGGAACCCACCGGAAGGGATCGCTTCACCTTCACCGGGATCGGCGCCATCGACGAGTTCGGGATCGTCGAACCCGGCCCCGATGCGGACTACGAAAACCAGGAGATCTATCAGAGCGTTCTGGACAACGACCAGAAGACATACACGGTTGGGGGCACCTACCGCCGGTTGGTGGGGGACGATGGGATCCTTCGGTTCCGAGCCAGCCACTCCTACATCGACTACCGCTTCTCCGACGAGGACGCCTCCGGCGTCACCCTCCTGACGAATTTTAGCCTCGAGGCGGAGAGCCGCGTTGAGGTCGAGGGTGAGGTGGGGATGGGGCCGTCCCTCCGTCTCGCAGCTGGGAGTGAGCTGGTCCGTGGATCCATCGAAGCCTCGGTTCTCCAGCGGGCCATCCCCGGGGGGCTCCTGGACGAAGACGTGCGGTATGACGCCGATGTGGACTTCTGGCAGCCTGCGGTTTGGGGCCCGCTCATCTGGCGCCCGGGGCGGGTGATCGCCACGGCGGGGCTCAGGGCCGAAGGGGTATCGGCGTTGGATCAGGGGTGGAGCTTGAGCCCCAGGGGAAGCCTCCGATATGCCACCGATAGGAACGTGGACTTCACCCTGGCCGGGGGGCTTTTCCACCAGGCTCCTTCGAAGTTGGCTCTCAGCGTCCAGGACGGTGGGCGCCCGGTGAATGCCGGATTGGAGCCTCTCCGGAACTGGCAGCTGGTGGCTGGTGTGGATTTCAGGCCGACCCCGGCCCTGAGGGTTCGCACCGAAGGGTTCTACAAAGCCTACGACCAGATGCCCGTGCTGGCCTCGGACCCGAGAATCAACCTGGCCAACCTGGGGGACGACTACGGGTTCGTCGGGGCAGAACCTCTTTTGTCTCAGGGCGAAGGGCGAGCCTACGGGGCAGAGTTTTTTGTTCAGCAGAAACTCACCGGCTCCCTTTTTCTCCTCGGAGCCTATACGCTTTCCTGGTCCGAATACGCTGGTGCCGACGGAGGGCTGAAACCCTCTGCGTGGGACCGGCGGCACTCCTTGGACCTCACGGGCGGGTATCGGGTCGGAAGGAACTGGGAGATCGGTGCAAAGTTGAGAGTGCTATCCGGTCTCGCCTACACCCCATGGGACATCGAGGCCAGCGATCTGACCTACCCCGTGACGGGCAGGGGTGTTCGGGACTGGGCCCGGGCCGGGGAAGAACGGTCTCCAGCATACTCCCGCCTCGACCTGAGGGTGGAGAGGGCCTGGTTCTTCCAGGGTTGGGATGCGGTGGTGTATCTGGATTTCCAGAACGTGCTGAACCGGGCCAACTCGGTTGGCTTCGCCTACACCCAGGATCCCGCCTATCCGGATCGCCTCAGGCCTCTGGAGAATGTGGCCTTCCTTCCCACCTTCGGGTTCAGCGTGGAGTTCTGAGGACTGGTTTCGGTCGATACTTCCGCACCCAAGAATGCTTTGACAGGCCCTTGTTACAGGGCGTAAATTGCTCTCCAACTCCACAATAACCGAGTCAGGCAACGGAAGGGCCGCAAGGTTACCGGCCCTCCCCTCTTATGCGGAGCTCTGGTCCAGCTTCCGCCATCGTGATGGATCCCACGACGGCCGGGCTGTCCAAGGGCGCCTGGAAATCCACCCACCGAGAGGAGAAGGAGGCAGAGATGTTCAATGGAATGAAGGAGGTTTGTGGAGGCATCCGCACCTGGGGGGCGCTGTTGGTCTCGGCTGCAGTTCTGTGCCTCGCTTCCTGTGAGCGAGGGGGAGGCCCGACGGAGCCCGTAGCAAATCCGCTTCAACCAACGATCGCTGCCAGTCCATCCACGGCCCAGACCGTGGCAGGCGTTCCGGCCGATGGGAACGGCAACAAATTCGTGGGCTATTGGGAGGCCACCTGGCCGGTTTCCTGCGGTGGCGCCACCATCACTGGATCCTACGAGGGTTGGGGACAGTTCCGGTCCTTCGGCCCGCCCAAGAATCGGAACGTCGAGCTGGGCGTCTTCCATCTGGTCTTCACCTACATGAACTCGGATGGAGAGAGGTGGGTGTGGCGTGACGTGGGTCCAGACCGCTCGTATGTCGATGACAACGGCGACCTCATCGTTACGGTTACGGGGCGCTCCACGGCATCCGGAACTCCCGACCGTGACGAGATCGTCGTGGGACATGTCGTTCTGAATGCCACCACCGGTGTTGTAGAGTTCATCGCGGGTCGGCCGTTGGGTGCCGTCGACGACTTGGCATGTAGCGAGTTGACGTGAACTGAGAACGGCGGCATCGGGGAAACAGGCAACGCCGGGCCCGCGCGTCGGTTGGTCTCGGCTTTATCTCCACGTGGGAAATTGCCCTGCCTTTTTCGGGCATTCAGTAGGGGTGCGACCATCCTATTTTGCTTCCCCACCGCCGAGCCCCATGGCGAATTCGGTCTGAGGCGGCCCCGTGGGGGGATGGGTGGGCGGGGGCGAAGCGGGCTCTCCGATATGGG
>CBDUAX010000600.1:0-3055 GCA_965365235.1 uncultured bacterium | reverse complement strand
GGCGAGCCGGTCCGGTTCTGCCACCTGGAGGGGCCGCACCAGAGCGGAGTTCATGACGCTGAAGATGGCGGTATTCGCACCAATCCCCAGTCCCAGTGAGACCACCGCGGCCACGGTGAACATGGGCTTTTTTCGGAGGGTGCGTATGGAGAATACCAGGTCCCTGAAGAAGCCGGAAAAGAGGTCTGGCCCACCCTGCCGGGTCGAGGCTCCCGCATAAGCCTGCTTGGTTTCCTTCACAACGGTCTCCGGATCGCCGAAGGCGTCCATGGCTTGGCGCCAGGCTTCTTCCGGATCGAGGCCATCTGCCTCCAACTCCTGAACCCGCATTTCAAGGTAGAACCGGATCTCGTCCCGGATCTCCTGATCGAGTAAGGAGAGCGAGTCGAGCCGGGGCTTCGGCTTGTGGCGCTTGAGGAAAGGCAACATGGGACTACTGGCCAGAGGTCCTGAGGAGGGAGAGCACTGCCTCGGAGTGTTCCGTGAGGCGCTCCGCTTCGATGGCCAGATGCTGGCGGCCGGATTCGGTGAGGTTGTAGAACTGGGCTCGGCGACCGGTCTCGGTCTTCCCCCAGTGGGCTTCCACCAACTCTTTGCGCTCCAGCCGATGCAGCGCCGGGTAGAGCACGCCCTCTCGGACGCCCATGGCCTCCTGGCTATGCTTCCGAATCCAGGAGCCGATGGCGTATCCGTGCATGGGCCCCCCGGAAAGTGCCTTCAAGACGATGACATCCAGCGTCCCGGTGTACAGATCACTCCCTGGCATTCTTGCTCCTTTCAGCAAACTCAAGCCCCGACTGTACCCTCCGTCAACCGAGGGATCCGGTACACCTGCGACCCCTCTGTCCACCGAGGTGTCTGGTACACCTGTGAACCCTCCGTCCACCGAGGGGAATGGCACAGCTGCGACCCCTCTGTCCACCGAGGCGTACGACCCACCCGCGACCCCCCGTTGGCCTAGGGGTATAATACAATCATGACCCCCCGTTGAACAAGGGGTATGATTTTCGGAGGGGAGCGGGGTGAGGCGGGGGCGGGGAGGGACGGGATGAGATCCGGCGGGTGCTCTCCCCAGACGTCCCATCCAGCTATGGACGGTTTTTGGAAAACCTCTTTTCCGATGGGCGGGACCCTTCCTTCTTCCGCCCTTCAGCCGCCCTCATCCACGGCCTCCCAAACGTCCTCGCGGGGACCCATCATTCGGGGCGTTTCACCGGCTCCTCACCCCGGAGAAGGGCCCCCAGAAGGCCGAAATACCGCCCCTTATCTTGAGGGAGTTCCTTGGGATTTCTCTCATCGGAGGCCTTTTGATGGTTTACTTCGCTCCTCAGGACTCCCGGTATCTGTTGGTTCGCGAGACGGCCCCGGCCGATTTTCGGTACGGGTGTGAAGACCTCAGGAAACAAGCCCCTGCCGATACGGATCTCGCTCAGGCCCGGAAGCCGTTCGGGAGATCCGATAGCCTGGCGCCGGACCCATTCACCGACGCAGAAGCGCTGGAGGAGCTGGAGGAAGAGGTCGTCACCTTGGCTGCCCACATCCACGCCGCCACCCACCGGCTCCTGCTGTTGATCGGAGAGTTCGATCGTCGGAGAGGATGGGAGCTGGGGGGTCATCGGTCCTGTGCACATTGGCTCTCATTTCGGACCGGCATCGATCTGGGGACGGCACGGGAGAAGGTCCGTGCGGCCCGGGTCTTGGAAGAGCTTCCGCAGACAAGCGCCTCCATGGCCAGAGGGGAGTTGTCCTTCTCCAAGGTTCGGGCCCTGACGCGGGTAGCCACATCGGAGAACGAAGGGGAGTTGGTGGAACTGGCCCGGGGATGCACCGCTGCTCAGCTGGAGCGGATGGTCCGGGCCTTCAGCCGGGGCACCAGGGAAGAGGAAGCCGACCTGGACCGGATCCGGCACGAGAAACGATCTCTCTCTGTCTTCCCCGACGAGGACGGGATGTACCTGGTGAGGGGTCGCCTTCCGGCTGAGACAGGGGCTCTCCTGATGCGGGCCATTGATGCAGCCAGCGACGCTTTGTTCCGGGAGGAGTGGGGGGAGGAGGACCTTTCCGCGGAAACGTCCCGGCCCGCGGTGGATTCCGGGAAGCGGGCGGCCCAACGACGGTCCGACGCCCTGGGGCTCTTGGCAGAGCGAGCTCTGGCTGCGGGCTTCGAGGATGGCCCGGTCAGCGGCATGGGCGCCGCAAGGTATCAGGTGGTTCTGCACGTGGAGGCGGAGACGCTGCGGGCACCTGAGCGAAGGGGCGGCGCCGAAGAGGGCGCGGAGCCGAATACGGCCCGGTCGGAGTTCGAAGACGGCTCGCGCGTTTCCGCGGAAACGTCCCGGCGAATCTCCTGCGACTGCGGGTTGGTGGAGGCTCGGCACGCTTCCGATGGATCCCTGCTGGATGTGGGACGAAAGACCCGTACTATTTCGCCTGCTCTGCGCCGGGCCCTGGAAGTCCGGGACCGAGGTTGTCGCTTTCCGGGCTGTGGATCCCGCTTTACCGACGGACATCATGTGAAGCACTGGGCCGATGGAGGGGAGACCTCCCTGGAGAACTGTGTGCTTCTGTGCCGCCACCATCATCGCCTGGTCCACGAGGGGGGGTGGACGGTGGATTGGTGGGGGCGGGGGCGGCCCGTGTTCTTCGACCCCAGAGGCGGTACGCACTTCGAGGGGCGATGGAAGCCGTCAGAAGGGACGGATTCCTTCTGCCTGGAGGTCCCCGGACCCGTCGCGGGGATGGGGGCCGGGGTAAGGGGCCTGCGGTCTCCTAGCAGGCCAGACGTTTCCGCGGAAACGTCCTGTCGTGATATCAGCTCCGGAGGAGCCCTTCCCGAAGGGCTGGCGGACGCTCTCATCGAGGAGAATCGACGGAGGGGGACTCACCCCGATGGTTGGACGCCCAGTGCAAGGTGGAAGAGGGAGGAGGACATCCCGGAAGGAGTGCTGTTCCGGGCGGGGGAGGCTTTGTGGCGGAGGCCTCGGCGTTCCTGCCGAACCGGGATGATGTCCGGTGGGGTGCAGAAAAAACGCATGGATGGATATGGCTCGAGAGG
>CBDUAX010000599.1:0-3070 GCA_965365235.1 uncultured bacterium | reverse complement strand
GAAATGGACGCAGTTCGGAGGGCCATCGGTCCGGTCTTTCGGTAGGGTGCCTGCGGACGGCATCCTGAAAGGGTCGGCTCGGACCACCGCCCACACCTGAAGGCACGCTATCCTCCGAGCCGGCCGTACCTTCTCAATACCTCCCGAACCCGGTCATGGGGAAGGCCGTGGACCCGGTTTCCGTTGATCCCGTCCATCGTCTCGCCGGCCACCATGGCATTCACAATGGCCTCTTCCGTGGCTTCGGCCGTGGCGAGGAAGAACGGACTCAGCCGGTCGTTGGGAAGCATCTCGACGTTGGTGGCCTGCCGCCGATCCCATGCTCCTTCGTTCCCCGTCGAGAAGGCGATGAAGATGTCTCCGGACCCGTTGCTTCCATACCCCCCCATCCGACCGATTCCCACCGGAACCCGCCGGGCCAGCCGTTTCAACTGATGGGGAAGGAGCGGGGCGTCGGTGGCCACCACGACGATGATAGATCCCAGAGCTTCGACGCCACCGATGCGGCCAGCCGCGGCCAACGGTGCCTCCCTACCCCCATCCTGCAACCTCGGAGGTAAAGCACCATCTGCCACGGGTTCAACACCCCCGTCCACCAAGCGGTTGTATTCCGGCATCAGGTCTGGGATCTCCCTTCCCACCGGCACCCCTGCGATCCGAAGGCCTGCCCGGCCCCCGTAGTTGCATTGGACCAGAACACCCACCGTATATTCGCCCACCCTTCGAGAGGAGGTACCGATGCCTCCCTTGAACTGATTGCAGATCATGCCCGTCCCGCCACCCACGCCCCCCTCCGCCACAGGACCGGAGGCAGCCCCATCCAGCGCCTCTATGGCATGGTCAGAGGTGACGTGGAATCCATTGATGTCGTTCAGGGTCCCGTCATAAGTCTCCGCAACCACCGGAAGTCCCCACCACACGCCGGGGGCCAACTCGTCCACCACCCGTCGGTCTCGCATCCACTTCAAAACAGCATCCCGGACCACGCCGACACTATGGGTGTTGGTGATCATCACAGGCCCCTCCAGGAATCCCGATTCCTCCACCCATGTGGTGCCGGTCATCTCCCCATTGCCGTTCAGCGAGTACCATCCCGCGAAGACCGGCGCGAAGCGAGGTCCCCTGGGAAGGATGGCCGTAACCCCCGTGCGGACCGGCCCCTGACCGACAACCAACGGTCCAGACTCCCCTCGGATAAGGGTGACCTGCCCCACCTGGACCCCCTGGACGTCCGTGATGGCGTTCAGGGGGCCGGGGGATCCGTCGAAGGGTATCCCGATGTCCCGGGCCCGGGCTTTTTGCCCGAGGCCTGGAGCGGGAACACATGTCCCAAATAGGAGGAAAAACAGAATTCCAGCCGAGGGTCTCATGGCGACCTCACCACCGAAGGGATCTGGGCACTTCGTAGTCGGTCATTCAATGTCTCGAGTTCATCGGCGAAAAAGGACGCTGCTTGTGTCCTGGCCTCCTCCAGCCGCCCGATCAACACTTCCGCCACGGCTCGCTGCTGATCGGTGGGCGGGAAATCCGCCCCCCAACCACTGATGTCGGAAGCCAGGGCGCTGAAACGACCGTACAGCTTGATCGGGTTCCGGAACGCATCCTCCCGGGCCCCGGTGAGATGGATATCGAAAAGGATCGACTCGATGGAGATGGCTCTCTCCTCCATCCCCCGGACCGCCTCCAACAGATCCGAAAGCTCCCCAGCCATGGCGGCCTCACCACGGGATTCCTTCGCCTGCCGGTCCTGAATGGCTCCCTGGATGGCCTCCAGTTGCTTGCGAGCCCACTCCAGTGAGTTGATCAGATCCACCACCTCGTTGAGGCGATCTTTGAGCATCAGGGAGAACTCTACCTGGGCCCGAATGTTCGCCACACTCCCCTCCGAGTCCGGATCTTTCAATACGGTCAGGGTCTGGGTCTGTTCGGTCTCTCCCGCCACCAAGCGCACGGTATATTCGCCCGGGGCGACCTTCGGTCCCATCTGTCCCCGAACCAGATCCAGATCCCACGAGCGGAGAGGGCGAGTGCCATCGGGTCCGAACTCCACCCAGGGCTTGCCCGGGGGGGTGGTTCTCAAAAGAGGGGTTCGGGGTGGCTCGTGCCGGAAATCCCAGTTGATCCGATTGAGGCCGGGCCGGCCCCTCCCGGAGAGGGTTCGGATCACCTCACCATTCGGATCCTCGACATGGATCCGGATCGGATCGGTCGTCTCCTCCCCCAACCAGTAGTCGATGTTCGCACCGTTCCGAGGGTCCCGGCCGGTAACAAAGCTGCTCTCGGTGTGGATGGCCGTTCGCGGGACCCACCTGTAAGCGTCCCTGGGAGGGAAAAGGAATACCGCCGATTCCATCACATCGGTTGTCAGGGCCCGGAGGGGGGTCAGGTCGTCCAGAATGAAGAACCCACGTCCGTAGGTGGCCACGGCCAGGTCACCAAACCGTTCCTGCACCGTGAGCCAGTACACCGGCGCCGGCGGCATGTCGTTGCGGAACTTGATCCAGCTCTGCCCGTCGTCGAGGGATGTCCACACTGAGTTGTCCGTACCGGCGTAAAGCAGGCCGGGCCGGGCGGGATCTTCGACTACGATATGTGCAAAGGAATGGGGAGACCGCTCGATCCCGTCGTCGATACGAGTCCAACTCTCACCAAAGTCCTCGGTCCGGTAGATGTAGGGATCGAAGTCGGCCAGCTGATGGACATCCACCGTGATATAGGCCTTGCCCTCGGCGTGGGCCGAAGGATGGATACTCCCAATGCTTCCGAAGCGGGGCATGTCGGGGATCTTGCCGGACAACTCCGTCCAGCTTCCCCCCCCGTCTCGGGATAGGTGCAGAAGGCCGTCGTACGATCCGGCCCACAGGAGGCCCTGGCGGAGCGGGGATTCGGCCAGGGAGTAAAGGACCGAACCGTCGTAGGTCATGAGGTTGTCGGTGGCCACGCCACCGGAGCTCTGTTGGTGTTCCTTCAGGTTCCGGGTGAGATCCGGAGAGATGACCTCCCAGCTCTGGCCTCGGTCACGGGTCCGATGCACATGTTGACTTCCTGCGTAGACAGCCCCGTCGTGTTC
>CBDUAX010000598.1:0-3070 GCA_965365235.1 uncultured bacterium | reverse complement strand
GACCACCGTGGGGATTTCTCCCGATCTGGCCATGGCCTCCTCCAGGTACGCCAAGAGAGGCTCAGGGGAGTTGCGTACCGCTTCCAGACTGAGGACGTCCACGGTCTGTTGGACGATCTCCCGGAAGGGGATGTCTCTGGGTGACGAGGTCGGAACCACCCGATCTTGACTCCCCTGGCGGGGAGGTATGGAGAGGGATGCAGGGAGAAACCGGAGGGTCTCGGCCAACTCGTTGGCGACCCGGTCTGCGATTTCATGGACCGACCCCACCGGGTCCACTTCTTTCAATACCCCCTGTAGCTCCTGTCCCAGGAGGTGATTGCCTCGAGTCAGGAGGTCGTCAAGGTGTTCGGCGAGTTTCGCTGGGTTTTCCGAGAGGGAGGGATCGGAGAAGTGGGTCTCCGCTTCGTCCTGGAGGGCTTGGAGACCGGTACGAGCCCGACTCCATGCTGCAAGAAGGGGGGTGAGAACCTGGTCCACGATTCCCCCCATCAATCCACCCTTTGTCTTATCCCAACTCTCCCGGAGCCGAAGGAGGAGGATGGTCAACCGGAAATGTTCCAGGGCCTGTATGTGCCATTGGCCCCAGCTTTCCCCTCTCGCCTTCTCCCGCTCCACGATCCGGTTCACCTGGCGTTGGGCCCGTCTCTTGCCCGGCCGGCTTTGAAACGACCCCGAAACCCGAATCTCTTCCTGGAGGACCGACCACTCGTCTTCCATGGACTTCTGGACACGATCCCTGACGTGAGTTGGGGCGTCCAGTGAGGCTCCTCCGGTTAGCGCTCCTTCAAGAATCTGCCAGACCTCGGCCAATTCCTGTGTCGGAGCCGGCGCGGTTTCCCCGTCCCCCGTACCAGCGGATAACTCCCCTGGCGCCTCCGGGCCCGGGCCGGCCGCGGCCGCGACTCCTGTTGCCTCCGCAGAACGGGCCGGGCCATCCGGATCACCCCCAACCTCGGGGTCGTTTGACGAGGGGAAATCTCTCCTCAAGAGCTCCAGGAACCGGGCACCGAGATGTCCGCCGCCCACATGTGCCCGGTCCTCCGCAGCGAACCAGTCCTCCGTCCACTGGGCTACTGCCGCCTCGACTCGGGCAATGGGAAGAGCGTAATGCTGCTGTAGTGCTTCGGGGAGGTCCACCAGCCCCCGTGGGCAATGTCCCAACAGACAGCTCCTTGCGACCTCGCGGACCCGGACGTGTTGTCTTCTCGTCCGTGGAGAATGTGAATCTCGGGAAAAGAGATTCAGGAGCCCCCGCCCCACCGTAGCGAGGGCATCGCCTGAGCCCCGCCACCCCCGGATGGCAGCCTTCCGAGCCTTCCTCACCCTACCGTCCCCATCCATACCTCGATAGAGGTCCTCCGGCTCCCGTCGGATGATCTCCTCCGGGAGTGTTTCGGCGAGGGTGGGGAGACCGTCCAGGAACCCACTCCACCGGTCGGTCAGCGTGTTCCCGACATCGATCTCTGCGATCTCGGCAAGGAGGGGCTCCAATACCCCGGTGCGCATGCCTTCTCGGTAGTGTCGAAGTCGAACACCCTCGGAGAGTTCTTCGCCCTCTCTTTGGCCTCCGGCCTCTCCCGAGCCCTTCCCTCGTTCTTCCTCCCCTCCGACTACCGTGGCGTGCCGGAGTCCTGACTGGTCCACAAGCTCGGCATGGGCACGAAAAGCCCTGGAGAAGGCCTCTCTCAAAGGGGCTGTGAGGAGCCTCTCCAGGGTGTCAAAGAACGCATCCTCATGTGTATCGAGATGAGTCCGGAGGGTTCCGAGTGCCTCTTGGAGGGACTCTTCGCCCTGTTGCAGATCGGGTCCAGACCCGCCCGAAGGAGGAGGTACGGTCACGGTCCCTCCTCACCCTTGGTCTCGGATCCATCCGGTGGTTGGCTATGGCGATCCAGATCGACATAGGCCCGGACGCCATGCATGGGGCCCAGTAGACCTGCCTTCCGAAAACCTGCCCGGGCTCTTTCGGTGACGTCGCTCATGAAGAGGAACTCGTACCGAGGGTCCAGGACATAGGCCTTGACCCTGAGCTGTGTGAGGAAGGTCTCTCGGAACTCGTCCTTCACCAGGACAACTACGGGTTTGTTCAGGAAGACGTACTTGGAACTGGTGGCGGCTTCGAAGGCGATTCGCTTGGCCTTTGTCTCGTCGACCCACCCCGGAAGAAACAGGTCGGTAACGACCTGACAGTTCAACTCCCCTGCATTGGCGTTGGCCACCTGGCCATCCACGACCTGCGCATTGGGTACAGACACCAGATTGTCGTCTGGAGTCACGATGCGAGTGGAGCGAAGCCCGATGGAAACGACCTCTCCATAGGTGCCTCCAACGGAAATCTTGTCCCCGACCTGGAACGGTTGATCGAAAAGGACGATGAGTCCGCCGAAGATGTTCTTCAGGATATCCTGGGCGGCGAACCCCACCGCCACACCCACCGCTGCTCCCGCCGCGATGACACCCTGCGCATCGACACGAAGGACCACCAGGAAAACAAAGAGGATGCTCAGGAACCAAAGGCTGATCCTGGCGATGGGGACCAGCCTTTTGAACAACAGGCGCCGTTTTGCGTTTCGTTCAGCCAGCTTCTCCAGAACCCAAATCGTCACCCGGATGAAGAGACCGGTGAGAAGCAGGAAGAAAATGGCTACGGCGGCTCGCAGTCCCCAGTTTTGGACCTGCTGAGCATCGACGGCGATTAGATCCTGTCGGTTCGTTGCGCTGTCGGCCGTGAGGGGGGGCTGGGCGGAACCGGGCTCCGTCCGTATCGGTTCGGCCGCCTCGGCGGTAAGGAAAGTGAGGAGCGTGCCTACTGCAGCCCGGAGGCTATCATTCTCGGCCTCGAGCCGGAGAACTCTCTCGGAGAGGGTGAGGGGATCGTCTGCCGCCAAGAACCCAGACACCGGATCCCCTGCTACCTGGATGGTATCCTGTGGCACTTGCACGGAGTCCTGTGCCACCAGAAAGGTATCCTCCGCCACCCGGACGGTGGTGTCTCCCGGCGCGTCGGGCTCCTGAGCTCGGTCCAGAGCCTCCTCTCCACCGGTGGGGGCCTCCGCCGGACCGGCGG
>CBDUAX010000597.1:0-3081 GCA_965365235.1 uncultured bacterium | reverse complement strand
GTCGGGATCATCGCCGATACCGAAGATGAGGAGGAAGAGGTCTTTCAGGATCCGGCCCCACCGGAGGCCGTTCAATTTGGCGTAATGGGCTTTTCCCAACCGTTCGGCCATGAAGGGCACCACTCCCCCGGCGTGTCCCAGGATCCAGCGTACGTTTGGGTACCTGACCAGGGTGTCGTTCAGGACCATTCGAGCCCACGCACGAGCCACGTCGATGGGGTACTCGGCCCATGGGTACAGGGCGGCGTTCTCATCGTCGTCCTGCAAGGAATTCGGGTGGAGGAGGACCATGGCCTGACGCTCGCCCAACTCGGCAATCATGGGGTCGAAGTCGGGGTCCCCCACATACTTCCCCTGGACGTTCGAAAGGAGGATCACGCCGTCCAACTTCAAGGTGTCCAGAGCGTACGCCACCTCCGTTGTGGCCCCCTCCAGATCGGGGAAGGGCAAGGCGGCCAGCACTCCAAATCGGTCCGGGTGCTTCTCGGCCAGGGAGGCCCCATACTCGTTACAGGCGCGAGCTAACGTACGGGCTTCCTCATCATTCCCGAGCCATACGCCCGGGGGGGAGAGGGACAACAAGGCCTTTTCCACACCGACACGATCCATCATCCGAAGGGACCGTTCGGGGGTCCACTCCGGGAGCCCCTCGTTGTCCCCGCCTTTTTTGGCGAGGGCCTGGAGGTAGACAGGAGGCACCATATGGTGGTGGACGTCGAGGAGAGTCGGTGCGTTCGGAGTCTTCTTCTTTGAGCTCATCTTGGATTCCTTCTACGCCGACCGGGCCAGCGAGAACGCCTTCCCCCTTGCGAGGCGAGGGAAAAGGATCAGGGCGTTGCCTCGTTCGACGGCACTCAATTCGCTTGGATCGAATCCATCGTAGGCCATCAGCTCGTCGATGGTCTGAGCGGTCTGGATTGGGGGTGTCCAGCCCCCGTCGGTCCCGAACACCACCTGGTCGGGGCCGACAAATTCCTGCAATGCGGCGAGGTGGGCCTGTCCGGGTGAGGCGGTATCGTAGTAGAGGCGCTTCAGGAAATCGATACCGTGTTCGATGAGCTCTGGGGACGGGGTTCCAATCCCCAGATCTCCACCAACGGCCGAATCGACACCCTGACCTGGGACCTCCTTGCCGAGGCCCGAGGCGATGCGGTGGGCTAGATAGGGCACCGATCCTCCGCCGTGAGCCAGGATGTAGCGGATGTCGGGGTAGCGCTCCAGGCGGCCACTATAGAGGAGATCGATGACCGCCCGGGTGGTGTGCACGGGCCACTCCAGCAATGGGCTGAAGATGTCGTAACGCCGTTCCCTGCCAGGATCGTCGTGGGGGTGGATGAAGACCACCGCCCTCCTGCGGTTCAACTCGGCGAAGAGCTCTTCGTACTCCGGATCGCCCAGGTAGCACCCTTCGGTATCGGTCAGAAGGACCACACCGTCATGCTCGAGTTGATCGAGAGCGTACTCCAGTTCCGCCAAGGCCCCGTTCACGTCCGGGAGCGGCAGGAATGCCAGGGACCCGAAGCGCCCGGGGTAGTCCGCTGTCATCTGAGCCTGGAACTCGTTGCAGAGGCGGCTCAGCCTCCTTGCCAGGCCGACATCACCGAACCACACGCCCGGGGTGGATAGGGAGGTCACGGCGGCCCGGGTCCTGTTCCGGTCCATGTGTTTCAGCGTCTTCTCAGGAGTCCAAGCCGGAAACCGAAAATTGGTCGGGCCATGGATGCCTCTATCGGCCAAAACCTCCACGTACGGCTTGGGAACGATGTGGTAGTGCAGGTCGATAAGATGGTTCTTTTCCGCCATAGCTGCCCCCTTTTTTGAGGGGCTTCAGAAAGCCAGGAGCGTGCCATGGACCCAAGTGGTTGTAAAACAACGATTTGGGGGAAGTTGTGCTTTCCTATTTGTGGTTATTGACGAAAACGATTGCGGTATTTCACAACTCGGAGCATGTTTACGAATAACCACAACCCACTCCGGCCCATTGGACAGCCATGGTTGACGAGAACGAGTTTTTCCGGGAGGTGACCTTACGGATCTGCGGGAACCTGGAACTGGAGGAGGGCCTTCGTTCCTGCTTTGAATACATCGCTCGGCATCTTCCTGCGGACCGGATCTACCTCGAGAGGAGTGAGCCTGACTTGGGGGCGATGCGGATTCTGGTTCGTGCAGATGCCGAGAGGGGCGAGCGGTTAAACCTACTGATCCCGTACACCGAAGAAGGAAAAGCCGCCATGGCGGAGATGGCGGACCTCTGGTACGCGGGAAATCTGCCAGCGGTCCTGGTGATCAACCGTCCGCAAGAAGAGCCGGTCACAAGGCATCTTCTCGCCTCCCTCGGGGAACCCTCTTCCTCGGCAATGAGCCTTCCGCTGGTCGTGGAGGATCGAGTGGGCGGGGCTCTCGCCATCATCGCAGAAGGGGACGATCGATTCACGGAGGATCATGCCCGACTCTACGCGACCCTGAGGGAGCCGTTCTTCGTGGCGCTGGCCAACGCGATGCAGCACAGGGAAGTGGTGAGGCTGAAGAACCAACTGGTCGATGACAACCGATACCTGAATCGAGAGCTCCTGCGGGTGTCAGGTGACGAGATCGTGGGCGCTGACTTCGGGCTCCGAGAGGTCATGCAGCAGGTTCGCCAGGTGGCTCCAACCGAAAGCCCGGTGCTCCTGACCGGAGAGACGGGCGTCGGGAAAGACGTCATTGCCAACGCCATCCATCTCGGCTCCCGGCGAAGGGAAGGGCCGTTCATTCCCGTCAACTGCGGTGCCATCCCCGACTCCCTCATCGACAGTGAGCTCTTCGGTCATGAGAAGGGTGCTTTTACCGGGGCTCTGGCTCGAAAGCGGGGTCGCTTCGAACGGGCCCACGGCGGGACCATTCTGCTGGACGAGATCGGTGAGATGCCTTTTGAAGCCCAGGTCCGGCTACTACGGGTCCTGCAGCACAGAGAGGTGGAGCGGGTGGGGGGGACCGAACGAATCCCGGTGGATATCCGTGTGGTGGCCGCCACGAACCAGGACCTGAGGCAGGCAGTGGAGGCGGGGCGGTTCAGGGAGGATCTCTGGTTTCGGCTGAACG
>CBDUAX010000596.1:0-3084 GCA_965365235.1 uncultured bacterium | reverse complement strand
CTGTACGGGCGTAGTCGTCCACGCCAGGGCTAGGCCCAGTTCGCCAGTTGATCGGAACCGATCCGCCGGACTCTTGGAGAGCGCACGGTTGATGACTTCAGCGATCTCCCCGGCGACCGTCGGGCGAGCCCGAGTGACCAAGGGCGGCTCTTCGGTGATGTGTTGCCGGATGACGGCGTCTGCCTGGACTCCAGTGAACGGCGGGTGCCCTGCAAGCATCTCGAATAGCACACACCCCAAGGCGTACTGATCACTCCGTCCGTCCAGATCCTGCCCCCCCGTAGCCTGCTCTGGACTCATGTAAGAGGGGGTACCGAGTGACATTCCAGTACGTGTAAGGCGGTCTTCCTTTGCCTCGGCCACCGCATGGGCGACCCCGCCGATGTCCAGGGCATTGATGAGGGCACTTCCGACGACAACCCCGTCGGCGGTCTGTGCCACAACCCTGGCCTGATCCGGTGTCGAGATCCCGAACCCCACGGCGATGGGAAGAGACACCGCCTTCCGAATCTCCTCCACTTCGGCCTTCAGGTCCCCCCTGAGCTCCTGCTGAGCCCCTGTCACCCCGGTACGGGAGATGTAGTAGAGAAACCCACTCCCGCCGGCCGCCGCCGAAGCCATCCGTTCCGGGGGGGTAGTGGGTGCCAGGAGCCGGATCAGATCCAGTTCGCTTCTTGCGATCTGTTCTTCCATGGCCGTGTCGGCTCCGGTGGGCAGATCCGTAAGAAGAAGCCCGTCGGCCCCGGCCGCCGTGGCGTCGGTGAGAAACCGGTCCACTCCGTAGCGGAAGATGGGGTTCAGATAGGAGAAAAGGACCACAGGGGTGGAATGGGAATCACGGAAACGTGAAAGGAGCTCCAGCACGCCTGAAACCGTCATCCCCCCCTCCAGGGCCTGGAAGGACGAGCGCTGGATGGTGGGGCCATCGGCCAGTGGGTCGCTGAAGGGGATCCCCAACTCGATGATGTCGGCTCCAGCATCCACCAGGCCACCCATGAGGGCGAAGGAAGCCTCGGCATTCGGATACCCTGCGGTCAGGTAGGGGATCAGTGCCCGCCGATTTTGGGCCTTTCCGTTGAGGAATACCGCATCGATGGAGGTCGGAAGGGTCGTCATGAGTGTGGGGTTCCGGGAAAAACACAATGGGGATCGAGGGCCGTTGGCCCGCCTGTTTCCAGGCCAGGCGGAGTCGGACGGTCAGATCAGATAGTCGCTGACCTTCACCCCGTACCGCTCAGGGTCCGTGGTCTTGATGATGGTGTGTACGGGCTTCCCGGTGCCGAGTTCCATTTCGGCTAGATCGAGGGTCCGTGGCTCCGGAAGTGGAACGCCCATGGGATCGGAGATGACCTTGACCACCGGGAGATGGAGCTTCTCGATGTCTTTGTTCACTCCACTCACCACCCCCATCTCCATGGTATCCAGAATGACCAGGGTCCCGATGGGGTAGACGCCGGTGGCGTTGATGAGCGCCTTTACCAGGACCGGATCAAAGCCCCGCTTGGGATTGTCCCGCATCTCCTTCAGCACCGCGTCCGGAGGCCACGGCTCATACTGATAACTCCGGACGGAGGTGCCGGCATCGAAGGCGTCGGCCACGGATACGATTCGGGAAAACAGCGTGGGTGTCCGGGGTCGTCGATTCTTGGGATACCCGGTCAGATCCACTTTCATGTGGTGCTCATAGGCGATGAGCATCTGACGGTAGGGCATGTCGGGGAACCCATGAAGTCCGAAGAGAGAGAGAAGACCCTCGGTGGGATGCTGCTGGAGTAGGAACCACTCCTCCTCGTTCAGGTCTCCCGGTTTGTTGACCACTTCGACGTCGATCCGGCTCTTCCCCAGATCGTGGAAGAGGGCCCCAAGACCGAGCTCGTAGAGGAGGAGTCGGGGCATTCCCAGCCGTTCTCCAATCACGATGCTGAAGATGCTGACGTTCACGCAGTGAGTGAAGGTGTATTCGTCGTAGTCCCGGAGGGTCGTCATGGTGATCATGGACGGCTCGTTGGAGAGCACCTGGTCCACGATGCCCTGAACGGCCCTCTTGACCTTCCGAACATTTACCGCACGTCCCATGCGGGCGTCGGTCAGCGCGTCCTTGGCGACTCGTACCGATTGGGCATAGGTACGCTTGGCTGCATGAAGGGCCTCCTCCTCCTCCATCGCCGGCTCGATGACCTCGGTTTCGGGGAGGAGTTGGATATGGAGAACCGGAGCCCCGGCCATCATCTCCATAAAGCCCTGGTACGGATCCTCCTCTTCCGGAGTTCGGGTCAGGAGAGAGAGGAAGGGCGCCCACTCCCCCCGCTCAATGCCCGGCAATACCTCCACCGCGCCCAAACCGTGGTCCGTAAGGGATCGGGCGAAACTACCGAAGGTGGAGTAGTTGGAGAGATCCAAGCGGAGTCGGATCTCGTTGAGAAAGAAGAAATCTCCTACCACCCTGAGCTCCACCGCACCTTCTTCCAGGACCAGCCCCTGCACCAGAGCGTGGAGGTCGTCAAGCGCCTGCTGAACCGCCGAGTTTTCCAGGGGATAGAGCTTCAGGGCCCGGATGGCCGCATAGAAGGCCGCCAGGACCTTCCGACCCTGCTCCTGCAGGCGGGCTGTGTTTTTGACTCGGGGGGGTTCACGATTTGCCGTCATCGGTTCACCCCTCCCCCCGGAGCGCCCGTCGGACGGCGTGGGCCACCACCGGATCGGACTCCTCCCGGGCCCGTCCAAGGGCGTCCATCGCGTCGGAGGTCCCCATCTTTCCGAGCCCCAGCGCCGCGCAGGCACGGATCTCCCCGGATTCTTTCTTTCCAAGAAACCCGCGCCCGTTCAGGAGGGTGTCGAGGAGCGGAACACCCTCGGGATCCTGAAGCAGTCCGTAGCTCTCGAAAACCGCGATCTGTTCGGAGATGTCGGCCTGTCGAATTCTCCGGCTCTCGATAATCTCTCGGAAATAGGGCGTGGAAGGCTTGTACTGAAGCGTCCCAAGCCCTCTTGCCGCCGCGATACGGACCTCCCGATCGGGGTCATCCAGGGCCTCCTGAAGGGAGCCCACCGCAGTCGAAGCCCGGAGATCCACCGCCGCCTCCA
>CBDUAX010000595.1:0-3093 GCA_965365235.1 uncultured bacterium | reverse complement strand
GGAATGCGGCCGTGGTCTGGGTCACCAACACACAGACCTACATCCATGATCGGACAGGGAAAGAGACTGTATATGACCACCACTTCCCCTCCATCATGACCAATACCAGCGAAGGGGACTGGAAGACTCTGGCCTACCCCCCTTCCCCGACCACCTCAGACGGACCATTGAAGTTACTGAAGGTCGTGATTCCCCATCCCGTGGCGGTCCGCTCAAAGAGGATGACCTGGGCGCCAGTTGGGTAGTGGCGGGTGGGAGAGCCATCGAGGTATTCGAAGGTCCCGGTCTGCCGCCCGACGAATACGGCCGCGTCCTGGGAAAGGACCCTGACTTCGGTGTCGGTCCACTCTCCGCTGAATCCAGCTCGATTCTGGGTGAGGCGGTTGCACACTTCTAGCCAACTACTCGGCGTCGTGGGCTCACCGCTGGAGAAGTACACCATGTGTTCCGGATGCCAGAACTCCGCGCCCCGCTCGCAGTCGGTATCCATGTCCTCCCACACGTCCATCCAGGCCTGTGCCGTCTCCAGGACCTGGGCCTCGATCTGAGCGATCTCAGCTTCCGTCATACCCGGGGACCCGGCGGGGGAGGAGTAGAGTAGGAAGCCAAAGAAGATGACAACCAGCACGGCAGCTGCAGTGATCAGGCCTTTCATCGGACCTCCTGATTCTTGGGGAATTTCCAGAGTATGTAATCAGGCTAAGGAAATTCCGCAACGAAGACGCGTACCGCATACAGCATTTCCTTGCCCCCGCTGCAAGCCAAGCACATCGTTCATTCGGCGGACCAACAAGACTGGCGGGGTGCGTTCGACTTTGACGCCCTTTGGAGGCTCCGATGAAAAGGATTCCCCCTATCCCGCTCCTCCTCCTGGTTGTAGGCGGGTGCGTCGGCTCCCGCACCGGGTCGGACAGCGAAGGGGAGAGGCTCCCTTGGCAGGCGGGGAGATATGAGCTCTCCGGTTCGGTCCGATACCGGCAGGACACGGAGATGATCGAGAGCAGCGCCACCCTGAGGTACGAGGCTGAGCTGGAGATCGGAGCTGACGGCTCCATGAGGATGTTGAGCTCTTCGGGCCTCTGCCTCGATCGGACACCGGATCAGGTGGCCAGAGATCAAGCCCGATGGCAGCGGACCTTCGAGTGCAATGAGGTGACCTACCTTCTCAAGCCGGCACCGGAAACGATTCGGGGGGAGATGCGTGTGATCGTGACCGAGTCCATCCGCTCACGAGGGCCGTGCATCCAGTATGGAACCGTAGACAACCAGCAGGTTTGCATCGCCTACGAATGGACCCTCCGCCCTCGGGCTGCGTCCAAGAGGGCCACCCTGCGGGTCTTTGAGGTAGGCGATCGCCCTTGACCCGGAGTCAGGGGCCCCTATGACGGCGCTCAGGGGGTCCGTTCAAGGGAAGTATCCCCCGGCTGGTGGAGTGGAAGACTCAGGTGAGGAGGAGACGCCGGCACCGAAGTTGAATCCAGAGGTTTCTGGGTCCGTGGGCGGTGTTTCCTCGTCGGAATCATCGAAGAACAGCTTATAGAGCAGATAGCCGCCTACCACCGTAACGATGACCACCCCCACCGTGCTGGCGGGGCTGGATCGATTGGCTCCACCGTCAGACGAGCTGGGAGGATCCGTCTGGCCCGACCCAGGGGCCGAGGCCGGAGAGAGCTGTAGTGTGGCGCAACCGGTCTGTGTCAGGGCGAAAACGCAGACCAGCGCGGACCCGATGAGCCGGGTCGGAAGACGATGACGAAACTGCATCAGGCCCTCCAGGAAGGGATCCTTCTCGTTCCGATTTCTTGATACCATCATGGCCCGGGTCGGGATCCATTTCCACGCCCAGTTTCATCTTCGAGCCGATGACGGTGCGTCGTGGAGTCGATGGGACAGCCCCAGATCTTGAGGAAGGTCGGGAAACCAGGAGTTGAGGGTCCCGGCAATCCCCCTCCCCACCCGAATCAGCGCCCCGGCGTTCGTCTGCCCCACCTGCTGAAGGTGGCCTTCCCAAGCCCGCTGCCAGTGCCCGATGAGTGTCTCGAAGCGGTCGACCTCGGGTCCAACCCTGCGCCGGCCCTCCGGCCCGGGGAAGAGCGTGAGGCCCCAGGACACCACCTCGACCGGAGGTGGTGTTCCGAGGCCCCATGCTCGCTGTCTAATCGCTACTCCCGACGTTCCTCAGCGTCGTCAGTAGTTGTTCTGGACCAACCCGCCGGATGACACGTCGATCTCGCGCTGCGGAATCGGATACAGCAAGCGGATGTCCGCCTGTGTGAGTCCGGCCGCCGAAAGAGGCTCGAAGCTCGCCATCACCTGCTGGGCAACCCCGAAACGAAGGAGGTCGGCCCACCGCTTACCCTCGGTGATGAACTCCAGCCGTCGCTCGAAGAGGAGCTTCTCCTGGAAGGTGCCCGGGGTGGCCGCGCTGATCGGGGTCACGCCCGCCCGTTCCCTCACCTGATTGATGAGGTCGTACGCCTCGCCGCCCTCCCCAATGGCCTCGGCCAGCATGAGGAGGACGTCCGCGTAACGGAAGACCGGGTAGTTGTTGTCCGCATCGGCCGGACCGAAGGGGATGCTCTCCCACTTTCCGATCCAGACGGCTGTGTCACCCTCCTCTACCTCGAAGCCCCAGGTAGACCCCCAGCCCCGCTCGTCGGTCTCCTCGATACCGTACTGCACATCGTGGATGTACTGGATGTCGGGCGAGAGGACCTGCGGCGCATTGCCCGCTCCGACGCCGCCGGAGTCCCCGAACGGAGTGTAATAGTCGGTAAACTGGCTCCCCGTGCCGGTACCGCCTGCCAAGTACTGGAGCTCGAAGACCGACTCGACGTTGTTCTCGTTCGCCACGCCCCAAAGATCCGCGTAGTCGTCAACGAGCGTGTATTGCCCCGAGTTCACGACCCGGCGCAACGCCGTCTCGGCATCCGCATTCTGGCCGTTCGTCAGGTAGACGAGCCCGAGGAGCGTGTTGGCGGCCCCGCTGGTGGCCCGACCCACGTTCTCAGCGTCGTAGGAGGTCGGCATCAGGCCCTGAGCCAGTTCCAGGTCCGATGCGATCTGCTGGTAGACCACGTCCGCCGGGACCTG
>CBDUAX010000594.1:0-3105 GCA_965365235.1 uncultured bacterium | reverse complement strand
GGTCCAGGAAACAAGAAACGAGGGAAGGCCAACCCCGGATTGGTCATCTCCAGGAAGAGACTTCGACGCCCACCATCGTATGATTCTTGCATCTCCTCACCGGTCAATCCACAACAAGACCGAGGAGGTGTCTCCATGCGGAAGCTGGCTTCGCTCCCGATTTTCGTTTTTGTACTGGCCTGTGCCGACGCCCCCCTTCTGGAACCGCCGGACCAGCCCGAAAAGGACTTGTTGGCTGCCTCAACCGAATTCGGAGGCCAATTCAAAGCCCCAGGTCTTCCAGCCTTTCCGGACGTCCTCCCCCTCCCCACCGGTTTCCAGCCTGAAGGAATCGCCATCGGTCGGGGAACGGACTTCTTTGTGGGTGGATTCATCAGCGGCGCGGTATACAAGGGGGACCTGAGGACCGGCGTTGGCGAAGTCCTCGTGCCAGGCGGAGAGGGGAGGATGTCCATCGGACTCAAGGTCGATCCCAGAAGCAACCTCCTCTACGTAGCGGGGGGCTTCACCGGTACCGCCTCTGTGTACGATGGGGGTGACGGTTCGTTCGTGGGCGGGTACTCCTTCGCCACACCGGGAGCGACACTGGTGAACGACGCGGTTGTCACCCGAGACGTAGTGTATTTTACCGATTCGTTCCGACCCTTCCTCTATGCTGTACCCCTTGGCCCCGGGGGAACTCCCGGTGGCCAGTCAGAGGTGTGGGAGATCCCACTCACCGGAGATTTCGCCAGCATCGGGGTCTGTCCGCCAGATCCGACCTTCCCGCCGGTGAACGCCAACGGCATCGATGCAACACCGGATGGAAATACCCTGGTCCTCATCAACCTCTGCACCGGAACGCTGTACCGCGTGGACCCAACCTCGGGTCATGCCGAAGAGATCGACCTTGGTGGGGAAGCCCTCTTCTTCGGTGACGGGATCCTACTCGACGGGCAGGACCTCTACGTCGTCCAGAACGTTCTGAACCGCATCGCCGTCGTGCGCCTGGCCCCTGATCTGCTCTCTGGGCACATCTCCCGCTTCATTACCAGCCCGGCCTTCCGGGTTCCGGCAACCGTTGCGGAGTTCGGGAGCTCGCTGTATGCGGTGAACGCCCGGTTCGATGTCGCCCCACCACCGGCCCCGGCTCCAACGGTGGAATTCGAGGTCGTGAAGGTTGAGAAGCGTTGAACCCTGGGGAGGCCGGTTTTGCGGTCGTGGCGCCGGAAACATCACCGGGTTAGCTTTTTCTCAACTTCGTAACATTGAAGTCCAGCCGATCCCCTCTTTGTTGACGGGCGCCGGGTGTGGTGGCAGAGGGGAACGGTAGGTAGATCGGCGTGTCCACCCTACCGGGATCCCCCCCTGGAGGTGTCCCGACAAGTACCCTCTTCGGGGTGGGCCAAACAGGGCACCCTCATGAACGGTCTGTCTTCCCCACGTTTCGGCCTTGCTCGGTTTTTGATGCGGCATCTTATAGCATCCCTCCCCCTCGCCCTCCTGACCTGGACGGCTTGTGTGGATGGATCGGGCAGTACAGAGGGATCGAACTTGGCTCGCCTCTCCCTCGATGCTGCCTTTTCGGTGAGTGTCAGCCAGGAGACCGGACCCATCGACGGCTGGCGTGTACAGGTGCTTCGCCCCGGAGAAGGGGTGGTGGAGGAGGCGACCGGCTCAGTGATCCCGGGCCAGCAAACCATCGAGGTCCCTGAGCTTCAGGTTGCCCTCAATGCGACTTGCGAGGTCCTTTTGGTTCGGATCGAGTTGCTTGCCGGGGGATCGATCTGGTGGGTAGCGGAATCGGAACTGCAGGCGTGTGTTGCCGAGGACAATGATGTTGGGGTCCAGGAGGGGGATTTCGCCTGGGCAGGGCCGCCCCAGCCGGGCACGAGCGCTAGTTCCATCTTCTTTTCCCTCGCCCAGGGTGAGGAGGGCAGCCAGGCCTTCGAGATCACCTACGGATCGGTCGGGGCGGTCAACTGGAATCTCTCTGTCGAGGGCGGGAGCCCAGCCTGGCTCACCGTGGAGCCGACGAGTGGAACCGTCACTGCCCAAGATCCCCAGACCATCACCGTGGGGGTGAATGCCACCGGACTGGAGGTTGACCAATATTTCGCGAACCTGGTGATCGGGGGGTTCCCAGGTCCGACACAGGTGGTTTTGGTCGAGATGAACGTACTGGAAGGCCCCCGTCTGGGGGTGTCACCCGGTTCTCTTCGGTTCGAAACCGACAAGGGGACGGACCCAACGGCCCAATCCATCGAAGTCATCAACGAGGGAGGGGGTGCCCTGGATTGGACTGTGGCCGATGATGCCGATTGGCTGACACTGGATCCCGAGTCTGGGACGGTGGGTGGTGGTGAATCCCAGACGGTGGGGGTCTCAGCCGGAATCGAAGGGATGGAGGCCGGTGAGCATGAAGCCGGGATCACCCTCACGTCAACGAGGGCACTGAGCGGGTCTCCCAGGGAGATTCCCGTCCTCCTCGTGGTGGCGGAAGTGTTCGGCTCGGCGATCTCCGGAACGGTCCGCGTGGATGGGAGCGGATTGTCTGGGGTGACCCTTACCCTCTCCGGCATGGCTTCCGGGACCACGACCACGACGGCCGATGGTCGCTATGAGTTCCTCGATCTGCGGGATGGGACCTACGGGGTGACTGTGAGTGGGTACCCGGAGGAAGTCGTGTTCCCAGCCCCGACCCAGGAGGTCACCCTAGGGATCAACGACAGCCAGACTCTGGACTTCGACGGGAGCTTGATCGGGACCAGTCGAATCAACGGGACCGTGGCGGTGGAAGGGAGCGGGCTAGGGGGAATCACCGTGACCCTCTCGGGACCGAACTCGGGTGAGACGACCACAACGGGGTCTGGTCAATTCGAGTTCACGGACCTCCGGGCCGGAGACTACACGGTCCAGATCAGTGGGATTCCCGTTGAGGTGGATTTCTCCACGACCTCGAAGGACGTGACCCTTGGGGTCGACGACGAAAGGAGTGTGGATTTCTCGGGAAGTTACGTCCGTACCGGAGTCATCCTCGGCACCGTGTCGATCTCCGAACCGGGAGGTCCCGTAGGGGTGGCGGGGGTCACGGTCACGATCTTGGGCCCTGACGGCGGTGAAACC
>CBDUAX010000593.1:0-3105 GCA_965365235.1 uncultured bacterium | reverse complement strand
GTGGGGAGCACCTGCCGAGCTCGGACACAGGAAGGGGGAGCGGGTGAATCCGCTCCCCCTTCTTTTCGTGCTTGGTCCCCGACGGCGCGGAGGATGAGGGCTGTTCCCCGGTCTCTGCCACCCGAATTCCGGGATCCAGCGCGAGGAGTCTGAATTGATCCCCTTTTTGCCCTCGGTTATACTCAAAGGCTCTGTTCCCCAACGATTTCCAGGACTACGGCCACTTCCTCGTGCGTACCGAACACATCCGGAATTTTTCCATCATCGCCCACATCGACCACGGGAAGTCAACCCTGGCCGATCGCCTCCTGGAGCGCACAGGGACCCTCCAGCAGAGGGAGATGCGTGAACAGGTTCTGGACACAAACGAACTCGAGCGGGAACGCGGGATCACCATCAAGCTCCATGCGGTCCGTATGGACTATAAAACCGAGCGGGGTGATCGGTACGAGCTGAACCTCATCGACACGCCGGGGCATGTGGACTTCACCTATGAGGTCTCTCGCTCTCTCGCTGCCTGTGAGGGGGCCATCCTGGTCGTGGATGCCAGCCAGGGGATTCAAGCCCAGACCCTATCGAACCTTTTTCTGGCCCTGGATGCTGATCTGGAGATCATCCCGGTCCTGAACAAGATCGATCTGCCAGGCGCCGAACCGGAGCGGAGGCGAGAGGAGATCGCCGACCTCCTCGGCGTTGACCCGGAAACCATCCTCCAGGCCAGTGCGAAGGAAGGGGTTGGGATCGACGGAGTGTTGGAAGCCATCGTCAACAGAATCCCCCCGCCCACCGGCGACCCCGGAGCACCGCTTCGGGCGCTGATCTTCGACTCCTACTACGATCAATACCTCGGCGCCGTCCCGAGCATCCGGGTCGTGGATGGAGTCTTGAAGGCCGGTATGACGATAGGGTTCGGGAACGTCAAGGCCCGCTATCAGGTGGACGAGGTGGGGTCGCTTCGCCTTGGCCGGGTCCCGCAGAAAGACCTCGGCCCCGGCCAGGTGGGTTACTTGGTGGCCGGGATCAAGGAGGTCTCACACACACGGGTCGGAGACACCATCCTGGATTCTGCTGATCCTGCCTCTGAACTGCTACCGGGATACCAGGAAGCCCGCTCCATGGTATTCGCCGGACTCTACCCGTCCGACGCCGATGACTACGAAGACCTGCGAGATGCCTTGGAGAAGCTGGTCCTGAACGATGCCAGCCTCCATTTCGAGCCAGAGACCTCGGCGGCCTTGGGTTTCGGGTTCCGGTGCGGATTCTTGGGGCTCCTCCACATGGAGATTATCCAGGAACGCCTGGAGCGGGAGTTTGGTGTGGACCTCATTACCACCGTTCCCAACGTAGAGTACCACGCCGTCCTGACGGATGGGGAGCAGCTCATCGTTGAGAACCCGGCGAGCCTACCTGACCGAGGTCGGATCGAAGCCATCTACGAGCCGATCGTCCAGGCTCGAGTCCTCTGCCCCTCCGAATACATCGGAAACGTCCAGAAGCTCTGCCATGAACGCCGTGGGGTATTCAAAGGGATGCAATATTTGGATCCGAAACGGGTGGAGCTGGACTATGAGCTTCCATTGGCGGAGATCGTTCTGGACTTCTACGATCGGTTGAAGTCCGGCACCCGTGGGTATGCCGGTCTGGACTACGAATTCCTGGAATTCCGGCCGGGAGAGCTGGTCAGGCTGGACATTCTGGTGAACGGGGATCCGGTGGACGCTTTCTCCGTGATCATTCACAAAGACAAGGCCTATGAATATGGCCGAGACCTCGTGGTGAAGCTGAAGGAACTGATTCCCAGGCAGCAGTACGAGGTGGCGCTTCAGGCAGCGATGGGGCCTCAGGTCATAGCCCGGACAAATGTGAAGGCGCTCAGGAAAAATGTGACCGCCAAGTGTTACGGAGGGGACATCACGCGAAAACGAAAACTCTTGGAGAAGCAGAAGGAAGGAAAAAGGCGGATGAAGCAGGTGGGTTCTGTCGAGATCCCCCAGGAAGCCTTTCTGGCTGTCCTCTCCCTGGGGGATTGACCGATGCGAGCTTCGGTAATTGTATCCACCTACAATCAGCCGGCATGGCTCGAGAAAGTATTGTTGGGGTACCGGCACCAGGATACCCTAGATTTTGAGCTGATCATCGCCGACGACGGGTCAGGAGAGGATACCCGCCGCCTGATCTCCGATTTCTCCCGCGAGAGCCCCTTCCGGATTCGCCATCTTTGGCACGAGGACCAGGGATACCGGCGCTCGATCATTCTCAACGCGGCCATACTGGCATCCGGCTCGGACTACCTCATCTTCTCGGACGGGGATTGCATCCCGAGGCAGGACTTTATCCGTTGGCACCTGGCCTTGCGGGAGCCGGGGTTCTTCCTGTCGGGTGGTTCCGTTTACCTCTCCATGGAGGTGAGTGAGGCGATTCAGCCCGAGGACGTGGTATCGGGGAGGTTCGCCGATCCGGGGTGGTTGCGGTCCCAAGGCCAGCATCTGGGAAGGCATCGCCTCCGACTGGTTCGGTCTGGCATGAGTGCCTCGGTCCTGGATCGCCTCACCACCACCAATCCCACGTGGAACCTTAACAACGCCTCCACCTGGCGGGATCCGATTTTCGCGGTGAACGGGATGGAGATGGAGATGCAGTACGGGGGGGCCGACAGGGCGCTGGGTTCCCGTCTCGAAAATCTGGGCCTCAAAGGAAAACGTGCCCGGTTCCGAGCTGTGCTCCTCCATCTGGATCACGCGCGGCCGTACAAGACCCGTGATTCCATTCAGAGGAACAAGGGGATCCGACGGAGGATCGAATCGAACCGGGAGGTCAGAGCCCGGGACGGTCTCTTCGAACTCCTGGCTCGGCGAGACGAGAGCGGGTTCCTCGAGTTCGGGCCAGGCCAAGCGACTGGCCGCCTACCCACCTGGGGGCCGGTTCCGGTAGGATGGGGGAAGGGTGTGGTTGGCTTCGGAGGGGAAAGGAGTTGACGGTGTCGGAAGAGAATCGCTGGATGGTGGGGTTGGATATCGGCGGAACCAACATGGTTGTAGGGATCGTCTCCTTTGCCGGAGGGGAGCCGGTGTCCCTGATCCGTGAGAAGACGAGGCCGGAGGGGGG
>CBDUAX010000592.1:0-3110 GCA_965365235.1 uncultured bacterium | reverse complement strand
CGCGGCGCGCGGGCGGGCGAAACGGGCCGTTCCTCTGCCCGTGTCAGGTGCCTTCCATTCTCCGCTCATGGCTCCTGCCAAGTCGGGATTGCGGGATCGCCTGGAGGGGATAAACTTCTCCGATCCTTTTTTCCCGGTGATCTCCAATGTATCGGCGGAGCCGGTTGAGAATGGGGGGGAAGCCCGTGAGCTCCTTGTGGAGCAGCTCACCTCCCCCGTCCGATGGGCGGCGTCGGTGAAAAGGATGGCAACGGATGGGGTGGAACGCTTCTTCGAGTTGGGAGCGGGTTCGGTGCTTTCCGGTCTCAACCGAAGGAATGCCAGGGGTTTGCCCTGTTCGGCCCTTGGGGGCCCGAGGGATTTCGACACGCTGAAGCTTTGAGCCCGTCCGGCTCTTCTGGGAGGGGGGATGTCCCTTCCAGTTCAAAAGAGCGGGTGGGTACGGAGGAAGACCTTTTGGAAACCAAAGAGCTGACGGGCCAGGTAGCCGTAGTGACCGGCGGTGGCCGCGGGATCGGTCAGGCCATCGCCAAGGCCCTGGCGGGGGGTGGAGCCCGGGTTGTCGTCGTGGACGTGGACGAGGCCGGGGCGAAAGCCGCCGCCGCAGGCCTACCAGGGGACGGGCACGCCGGGTTCCGTGCCGATGTGACCAGCCCAGACGAGGTCCAGGGAGTCTTCAAGGCCGTCGAGGAGGACGTGGGCCCGATTTCCGTGCTCGTGAACAACGCCGGGATCACCAGGGACAATCTTCTCCTCAGAATGTCTGAGGAGGAGTGGGACCAGGTTCTCTCCGTCAACCTGAAGGGTGCTTTCAACGCCACGAAGTGCGTGGCCCGAGGGATGATGAAGCGGAGGCAGGGGGCAATGGTGAACATCGCTTCCGTCATCGGACGTATGGGAAACGCCGGTCAGGCCAACTATGCTGCATCAAAGGCCGGCCTCATCGGGTTCACCAAGAGTGTGGCCCGTGAGTTCGCAGCCCGTGGCGTCCGCTGCAATGCCATCGCTCCGGGGTTCATCCAGACCGAGATGACCGCGAAACTAAAGCCCGAGGTCATCGATGGGCTCAAGAGTCAGATTCCCATGGGAACTCTGGGGAATCCCGAAGACGTGGCCCAGGCGGTTCGCTTTCTCGTTGGCCCCGGTGCAGCCTACATTACCGGCCAGGTGATCGGCGTGGATGGTGGAATGGTGATGTGAGGCCTGGGGCCCGAACAAAACGACCTTTTGAACGACGTGCACAACTACATAACACAGGGGGGTATCATGGCGGACAATGCAGAGGCGAAAGTCAAGGAGATCATCATCAACGAGCTGGGCGTGGATCCTGAGAAGGTGACCGCTGAAGCCTCCTTCGTGGAGGACCTGGGCGCCGACTCTTTGGACACGGTCGAGCTGGTGATGGCTTTCGAAGAGGAGTTCGGAGTGGATATCCCAGACGAGGACGCCGAGCAGATGCGGACCGTCGGAGATGCCATCAAGTACCTGGTCGATCACATGGACGATGCGTGATCTGGGTTTGATCTAGGATTCTCTTTCTCGCTGGGCACGAATGACGAACTTTGGCAACGGCCAGAAGCATCGAGTGGTCATCACCGGTATGGGACTTCTTTCCCCGGTCGGAAATGACCTCGAAAGCTCCTGGAAGGCGCTTCTTTCCGGTGTAAGCGGTGCAGGACCCATTACCCTGTTTGAGGCTTCGGAGGAATACGCGACCCGGATCGCCTGCGAGGTAAAGGGGTTCGATCCATCTCAATTCCTGGACCGAAAAGAGGTCAAGAGGAACGACCGTTTCGTCCAATTTGCCATTGCTGCATCGGACGAGGCCATGCGAATGGCCGGGCTCCAGGAGACCGCGGACCGAGACGGGATCTCCCCGGATCGGTTCGGTGTCATCATCGGGAGTGGCATCGGCGGAATTCGAACCTTCGAAGACAACTGCCGGGCGCTTTTTGAGAAGGGAGCAAAGCGGGTCAGCCCGTTCTTCGTGCCCATGTTCATCCCCGACATGGCTTCGGGCCAGGTTTCCATCCGCTTCGGGGCCCAGGGACCCAACTACGCCACCGTATCCGCGTGCGCTTCCAGTGGACATGCCCTGGGCGATGCCCTGAGGATCCTCCAGCGGGGTGATGCAGATGTCATGTTGGCCGGGGGCACCGAAGCTTCGGTCAGCCCTCTGGCAGTGGCAGGGGTCTCATCCATGAAAGCAATGACGACCCGGAACGACGAACCGAAAAAGGCCAGTCGACCCTTCGATGCCGGCCGGGACGGGTTCATCATCGGTGAAGGTTCCGGGATCATGGTTCTAGAGACGTTGGAGCACGCAAAGGCCCGAGGCGCCACTATCCTGGCCGAACTGGCCGGGTACGGTGCTTCCGGGGACGCCTTCCACATCACGGCCCCGGAACCCTCGGGACGGGGTGCCCAGATCGCCATGCGAGATGCCCTCAAGGATGGAGGCATCGAAGCGGAGGAGGTCGACTACATCAATGCCCACGGGACGTCCACGCCGCACAATGACGCCATGGAGACGTCGGCCATCAAGTCCCTCTTCGGCGACCACGCCTACGAGATGGTAGTGAGCTCCACCAAGTCCATGGTCGGTCATCTGTTGGGGGCGGCCGGTGCGACGGAGGCCGTCATCTGCGCGATGGTGGCCAGGGAGGGAAAGGTCCCTCCCACGATCAACTTTTCCGAAGCGGACCCGGCGTGCGACCTGAACTACGCTCACAACCAGGTAGTGGAGCGTCCTGTCCGTTTTGCCCTCAGCAACTCTTTCGGGTTTGGCGGGCACAACGTGTCCCTCCTCGTCCGGAAGTGGGAAGACTAGAAGGGTCCTCCGGGGTTTCGGGGTGACCGCACCCCTCTCCTCCGGAACCCTTTCGAGGTACTCCGGTTTAGAGAACCGGGCAGAACGCCTGGATACCCTGGAAACGGGCCCGGATTGTCTCTGGGCCCCTTTTCTTTCTTCGATGGCCAGGACGCAGAGGCCTGATATGTTCCGCGTTGGCGTAGGGTACGACTCTCATCGCTTCGATCCCGCTCGGCCCCTGATCCTCGGTGGGGTGTTGATCCCGGACGTGCCAGGCCTCGCCGGGCACTCCGACGGC
>CBDUAX010000591.1:0-3118 GCA_965365235.1 uncultured bacterium | reverse complement strand
GGCGAGAGGTCTGGCTAACTGCCTTGGGCTGTCCGGGCCAGCTCCTCTTCCCGCCTCCACATGAACTCCAGGGCTCTAGCTTCCACCTCCAGGGCTCGTCGCTCGACCCCCTCGCTCAGCGCAATCTCCAGCGCTACCGATTGTGGGAAGCTGAGTTCTCGGAGAAAAGGAGACTCCTTTGCGATCGTTTCCAGGTAACGCTCGGGAGTGCCGGCCCCCTCTACCTCCTTCACTGCTCGCTCCAGGGCCCCCTCGCCGGCCCCCGTGATGTTCTGGTAGGCCAGAACCCGCCTCAGAACACTCTCTGCCTCGTACCCCTGTAGGTGGTAGATCTTCTCAGGAGTCCAGGGATCGCACCTGGGGCAGGGCACCCCCAGAGCCAAGCCGCCCCCGTCGTCCAGCATGGGATAGAACCACCAGGAAAGATCGAACCGGGCGGCCCGGAGGAAGCTCCCGCATGACGGGCACTGGAGACGACCGAACCAGGCTGCCCACCCGAACCGACGCCACCGCAAGACCTCAGCGGTAAACCCGTCCTCGACCCGGACCTTGAAGTTTTTGTCCCCAAGTCCCACGCTCTCCGCCACAGCTGCCAGTGCGCCGTAGGCGTAAGCCGAGAGCTTGGCCCCTGTACTCCTGTAGGCCCTCTCCCGGGTCAAAACCTCACGCCCATACCGCCAAAACGCCCGCTCCTGCAAGTCTGCATTCCCAACCCGGATCAGGATCATCTCACCCAGAGCCAGGAGGGTGATGTTCTCCGTTCGGGCCAGAACCTGGCCTCTGTCCTTCCATACCCGCTCGAGCCCGGCGATGGCGTTACCCTGCTCCTCCGGTGGCCAGAGGTTCCAGCGGTAACAGGAATCGCAGACGATCCATATTCGTTCCTTCCCGGGATCGAATGCGATCCGCCATGCAGGAGGCAAAGACCCAAAACGCCACCCGTCGGTGAAGGGGTGGTGACAGAAGAGGCATCGCCGTTTTGGAGTTGTTTCTTCCATCCCTCGTCAACGATCCAGTGGGGAGCCGTCCAGGAGTCCGTCCAGATCTCTCAGCTCGGAGCCGTTCTCGGTACAAACCGCGTACTGACTCTGCCGGGCCCCATACATGGCCACGCCGGCATATTCCCCGGACTTGTTCAAAATGAAGAAGCGGATGTCGAAGTTCGGGAGTCCCCGCTCGTTCAAGAGCCGCTCCTCCACCGTGTTGGCCTGGATGCGTCGAAGTGCTTCCATGCCGGCATCCTTCGGGTGTTTCCCGCTTCTCAATAATTCGACGATGAGGAATGAGGTCAGGTTGTACAGGTTCGCCTCTCCCCTGCCGGTGGATCCGGCTGCACCGACGTCATCATCTACATAGAGCCCCGCACCCAGGATGGGTGAATCACCGGCTCTCCCCGGGATCTTCCAGGCGGTACCGCTGGTGGTGGTCACACCGCAAATCTCGCCCTGGGGATTGATCCCGTTGCAATTCGTCGTGCCCCAGAAGGAGTCTTTGTCGATGAGGCCTTCCCGCACCATCTGTAGGCCCACCTCGTATCCGATCCGGCTTCTTTTTACTGGGTCCAGGAAATGACCGGGGTCAATCCGGCGTTTCCACTCCAACCACCGCGCTCTGGACTCTGATGTGTTCAGGTCGTCCTCGATGGTGAAACCGAGCTGGCGAGCAAAGTCCTGGGCTCCCTTCCCTACGAGAAGGTGGTGGTCGGTGTTTTCCATGACCGCCTTGGCCACCAGGGAGGGGGTCCTCACTCCCTCCAGGGCCGCTACCCCTCCAGCCTGTTTCTTCGGCCCATGCATACAACAGGAGTCCAGCTGAACGACCCCCAGGGCGTTTGGGAGGCCACCATACCCGATCCCGGACTCCTCGGGATCCAGCTCGGGGATGTTCACACCGGCGATCAGGGCATCCAGGACGTCCTCTCCGGCGGTGATTCCCCTGAAGGCCCGCTCCACGGAGTTCTCTGGGCCCCCATTCTTGTAGAGGAAACCGCTGTTGTCCGAGACCACCACGGGCTTCACCGAGTGGGGAGTAAACACCAGGGGGGCCTCAGGGCGGTGCGCTGGGGAAGGTCCCTCACCGATTTCCTCACCCGCCCCAATCGTGGCCGGAAGAGCGGCCGCAAGGCCCGCAGCCGCCGAGGTGGTGACAAAATCCCTTCGAGTCAGGCTCCGGCTCATGGGGAACTCCTTCGGGGTTCTTGGGGCCGTGGGGCCGCCAGTCTGGAGGTAGGTCAACAACTGGATCTAGCGCCGGGATTACGACAGGTGCAAGGGGCCTGAAGGGAGATCCCGACTCTCCCTCGATCCCCCGAGGCTCCTGCGACCTTTCCTTGGGGCATCGCTTCCTGCATCCTTCATCGACGCCCGAGAGGAGCTTGCACGATCAAGCGAGTCCATTCCTTGGGGCCCTCTGACTGCAGGAGAGCCGAGCATGGCTTCCTATCTTCCGTTGTTGGGTGTCAACATCGGCCTGGCGGCCGGTGCCATGGTTCTTCTCTGGGTGGTCAGCGTCCGAATCCGGGACGTGAGCATTGTCGACATCGCCTGGGGTGGAGCAGGTGCACTGATCGCAATGGCGACCTACTTCCTGGCCGACGGGTTCCTCCCAAGGAAGATCCTCCTGGCGGGGATGGCCTCCATCTGGGGGATTCGTCTGGCCCTGCACATCGCCGCTCGATGGAAGGGGAAAGGGGAGGATTTCCGGTACGCCGCCATGCGAGCCGAACATGGAGAGGCCTTCCCGCTCCGCAGCCTGTTCACCGTCTTTCTCTTTCAGGCTCTCCTGATCTGGATCATCACGATCCCTGTCCAGATTGGCCAGATCTCTCCCCTTCCGGACCGCCTGGTATGGCTGGACGCCCTTGGAGGGGCCTTGTGGCTCCTCGGGTACGGGATCGAATCCACGGCCGACTTCGGCCTCGCCTCGCGCGTCACGAGCGCGGTGTACTACTTCAGCCCCTTCTACAACGACCAGATCCAGCCCGTGCCTTTCGACGTCGAGGGCGCCAAGGAGCTGCTCTCCGAGGCCGGCTGGAAGGACCGCGACGGCAACGGGATCATCGACAAGGACGGGGAGGACTTCGTGGTCGAGTTCCTCATGCCGACCGGCAACAAGGCCA
>CBDUAX010000590.1:0-3120 GCA_965365235.1 uncultured bacterium | reverse complement strand
TGCTCCCAACGCACCGCTGAGGTCGCTGGTTACGGCCCGGGATGACCGCGGGTAAGAACTCCTCACCCCCTTCGGGGTAGGTGCCCCCATGTCGGGTCTCGAACCGTCTACGTAGGAAGAGTTCCTGGGCAAGGGTTCCACCCCTCAATCAACCTACGAGGAAATGAGTCAGCTATTCTGGGTCCTGGGGGTCTCCCTTTCCATCTCCTTCCTCTGCTCAATCCTCGAGGCCGTTCTCCTCTCCGTGACCCATTCCTGGGTCGGCGTCCTTCAGGAACGGGAAGAGCGGGCCGGAATACTGTTGGAAGGCCTCCTGAGGAAGATCGACGAGCCCATTGCCGCCATCCTTACCCTCAACACCATCGCCCACACGGTGGGGGCGGCCATGGGAGGAGCCATCGCCCTGGAGGTTTTCGGGGACAAGTGGATCGCCCTCTTCTCCGCAGCCCTGACGCTGGCGATTCTCATCTTCTCGGAGATCATCCCCAAGACGCTGGGTGCCACCTACTGGAAACCCCTCTCTCTGCCCACGGCCTACACCCTCAAACTCTTGGTGATGGCCTTCAAGCCGATGTTGGCCCCCCTCTCCTGGTTCACCCGTCTCATCCAACCGAAGGGAAAGAAAGAGGTCACGGTCAGCAGGGCCGAAATCCAGGTCCTGGCCGAGATCGGCCGACGGGAGGGTACTCTCCAGGAAGACGAATGGAGTGTCGTCACGAAAGCCATGAACCTGGGTCAGGTAGAGGTCCGGGAGGTAATGACCCCCCGGACCGACATGGTGGCGGTACCCCTGGAAACCTCTGTGAGAGGGGCCATGGATTTCATGCTGGACCACGGCCATCTCAGGCTCCCGGTCTTCGACGGGGACCTGGATCACATCGTGGGCGTGCTGGGAGCCCGTGACCTCTGGGGGGCGGACCGGAAGGGTGAAAAGGAGATCCGACGGGCCATCAGACCCATTCCCTTTGCCCCGGAGGGGAAATCAGTCAGAGAGCTCATCGCCGATATGCAGAAGCAGCAACTCCAGATGGTCATCATCGTGGACGAGTTCGGGGGAACCGCAGGACTGGTGACGCTGGAAGACCTCATCGAGGAGATCGTCGGGGAGATTCGGGATGAGCATGAGGCCCTGGAACCGGAAGATTTCCGGAAGCTGGAAGGCGAGGGGGTCCAGGTGAGGGGAGACGTCCTCGTTCGGGAAGTGAACGACATTCTGGGCCTGGGTCTCCCGGCGGACGAAGCCGACACGCTGGGTGGCTTCGTCTTTGGTCGGGTGGGCCGAGTGGGTCAGGTGGGAGACGAAGTGGAGGTGGAAGGTGGGACCCTCCGGGTCACCAGGGTGGAGGGCCTTCGGATCGACCAGGTCCTCTTCATCCCGGGTCAGAAGGCGTAGCGGGCCGCCCTTCTGGCCAGGATCTATGAAGCCTTCCCGCTGATCTGTCCAACCGGCCAGACGCCCCTCACATTCATCGCCTTTCTGACCGACCCGGAGCCCATCACACAGATCCTGGCCCATATCGGAGAGCCCACTTCGCCCCCGCTCACCCATCTTCCCCCTCTCCATCTTGTCCTCAACTTCCCTCCTGATCATTCTCATCGCCGGGGGCCGCAGATGCCGGCTTCCGGGGCGGAAGAGGGGTGGATGGGTGGCAGGAGGCCCCATGGGGGATGCTGACACACCGTGGAAGAAGAGAGCGCCGCATGTTGAGGAACCTAACAGAGCGCCCGACGGAGGTTTCCGAATTCGCTTTCAGCCGAATCGTGTTCGATGTCGGGGAGGCGGGGGTGGTCTCGTCGGAGGAGGTGACCGTCACCGACGACATGGACTTCCTGGGGGGAATCGGTCGGTCCTTCAAGATTCTGGCTGATTACGAGGTCCAGGATCCGTTCCGGCCCGAGTCTCCCCTGGTGATCAACACCGGGTGCCTCACCGGCACGGCCTACATGACGGGGCTGAGAACCTACTTCAGCGCCTACTCCCCCCTGAAGCGGACACGGCAGGGAGCGCCCATGGCCGGATGGTCGGCCATGAGCGGCAGCTTCGGACGTAAGCTGGTTTCCGCCGGGGTGGGGGATCTGATTCTGAAGGGTGCCGCCGCGGAGCCCAGCCTCCTCCTCATCCGGCAGACTGACGGTGAGCCGGCCATCACGATGGAGGCGGCGCCCCCCGAGATCCTGGGTAAGCGGGTCCCGGAGCGGATGGCCCACCTGACTGGCCAGTTCAACGACCGGGAAAAGAAGTTCTTCCCCGCCCATTTCGCCATCATTGGACCGGCCGGGGAGCAGTGGGAATCGGTGTGGTATGCCAACATCGTCGGCTCCACCCAGGAAATGGTCATGTCCGGGGAGGACAAGTTCCGTTTCGGGGGCCGCCTGGGGATGGGCTCGATCCTGGGATCCAAGAATATCCTGGGCATCGTGGCCGTGGCCCCTCAGGACATAGTCCGGAAAGGCGACGAGGGCCTCAAGGCCGTGAATCGGGAGATCGCCACCGGTAACTACAGCCGCGGTTACAGGCATCCCAACAACAACGATGGTTTAGGGGGAACGGGGAAAAACGAAAAGATCCTGGACGGGATCGGGGTGCTGCCTTGGCGGAACTTCGAGCCCCGGGGAACGGACCTGGCGACCCCGGTCCACATCGAGACCATGCGCGAGTCCGACGACTACATCGTCATCGACAAGGGCTGCTTCGGGTGCCGGATCTCCTGCCACATGGACTTCTACGCGGCGCCGACCGAGGGGAAGGACCCGGACCCTCGCGTCCAGCGTCGGAATCACGGGCCCTTCCTCGGGCGCTATGAGTACGAGCCCATGGAGCTGGCGGGGCCGAACCTGGGCATCATCGATCCGGACGAGAACCTGCGCCTGGCCCGGCTGGACGACGACCTGGGTCTCGACACCATCTCCGTGAACGTCGTCCTCTCGTACGTGATGGACTACAACACGAGAGGTGGCGACCGGCTGGCCGGGGGCCTGGCGTTCGGGGATGCAACCGGCGCGGCCCGTCTGAAAGAGGACATCGCCTTCGGTCGCGATCCTTTGCTCGGCAAGGGCGTCAAGGCGGTCTCCGAGGCCGTGGGCGGAGCCGGGTTCGCCATGCACTGCAAGGGCGTGGAG
>CBDUAX010000589.1:0-3124 GCA_965365235.1 uncultured bacterium | reverse complement strand
CCGTGAGGAGGGCCTCTCCTACAAGGAGGTCGCTCTCATCCTGGACCTCTCGGAGCAGACCGTGGCGAACCATATGAGTTTGGCTCTGGCCGATCTCCGCGTCGCCATTCGGCCTTTCCTGGGGGAGGAAGGCTCCCCCACAGCCGGTCTTCGACTCCCGCCAGGAACTGGGCAAACCAAAGAAGGCTGAACCGAGCCCCACCCACCACCCGAGAAGCCCGCCCCGGTAGTTTCCCCGTTTAGGGATACACCCCTCCGACTCCATTCCAGATCCCCTTTGGTAGATGCCCCCCTTCCCAGGCGTATACGAACCGAGAGACCCACCCACCTGACCGAGGGGAGGCAGGACGTGGACAACCTGATCATCCGAGTGCTCAATGGTGAGGCTTCGCCCTTCGAGGTAGAACGCCTCAGCCGTTGGAGGGATGAAGCCCCGGAGAATGAGGCGGTATTTCAGGAGATGTCTATGGTCTGGGAACTGACCACGCCTGAGCCCCGAACCCCACCCGGGCCGCCTCCGTCGGTGGCCGAGATCCAGAGGGCCGCGGAAGTCTTGGATCCGGAACTCCAAACGGTTTTTGATCTCGAACCCACTCAAAACGCCCCGCCCTCCTCTCCCAGACCGGACGCCAGGGTGAGACAACCCCGGACACCTTGGCGCAGCTGGGGCCTGATGGCTGCATCCGTGGCCGCCCTGGCGTTGGGGATCCGCGCGTTCGGGTTCGGAGGGCCGGAACCACTGGCCGAATATTCTACCGTGGCAGGGGAGATTCAGACCCTGACCCTGAGTGACGGAACCTTCGTGCGCCTGGCGGGCGGAAGCCGCCTCCAGGTGTGGGACGAGTCCGTTCAGCGAAACGTGTCTCTTCAGGGGAAGGCCTTCTTTGCAGTGACCCGAGACGAGTCCCGGCCATTCACGGTTCAAACCGATCATGGGGACGTCCGAGTTTTGGGAACTCGGTTCGAGGTGGGGGAATGGGGAGGCGGAGTGCGGGCAGTGGTGGTAGAGGGTCTCGTGTCTCTGACCAATGAGGCAGGATCGGCCCAGGTGCCGGCTGGGAAGATGGCCCGGATGGCAGATGGCTCCGAACCCATCGTGGAAGAGCCCCAGGACATCTGGAGCCTCCTGGACTGGCCGGAGGGGATGCTGGTCTTCCAGGAAACGCCACTCCGGACCGTGGCAGCTGAGGTAGCACTCCAATTCAGCCGGCCTGTGGAAGTCTTTGGTCCCGAGTTGGGAGGCAAGCGCATCACCGCTTGGTTCCACCTCGAGACCTTTGAAGAGGTGACAGAGGCGCTTTGTGCCGTGGTGGGCGCCACATGTGAGCGGATGGAGCACGGGGTCACAATACGGACCCAATCGGACGTGGGAGGGACGAGATGATGAGGTGTCACGAGGGGAAGAGGAAGGTTCGAAGGGCCGCACCGGTGTTGGGGACAGTCGTTTTTGTTCTCCTTTCTTTCACACCGGTTTGGGCCCAGTCAGGGAGTCCGACCCTGGGCCCCGGAGGGGACATCCTCCAACGGCTGGCCTCCGTCGAGTTGGAGGAAGTGACGCTGGCAGAGGCGCTGAACCAGATCCGCAGGACCACCGGCATTGGGCTGATCTATAGCCCGGATCTACTCCCCGCGAGTCGGACAGTCTCTTGCCCCTGTGTAGATCGGACCATCGGAGAGGCGCTGAATTTGATCCTGAGGGGGACGAATCTCTCCTTTTCGGCCACTGCAACCCAGGTCAGGATCATCCCTCGGCCCCGAAGCCCTCAGGGTCCTCCTGTGGGATCGATCGCCGGAATCATACGAAACCAGGCGGATCAGACGCCCATTCCCAACGCCCTTGTCCAGCTCAGCGACGGCAGGGGGACGCTCAGCAACGACAATGGCCGGTTCATTCTTCTGAATGTGCCCCCTGGGACCTACTCCCTCAACGTCACCGGCTTGGGGTGGGAGACCGGTGAGGTCGCCGGAATCCAGGTCGTTAACGCCGAGGTGGCGACTGTCGAGGTCGCTCTGGTTCGTCGGATCATCCCCCTGTCCGCGCTGGTGGTGGCACCGGGCACCTTCGGGATTCTGGATGAAGCCTCGGACTTCGCCATCCAGACGCTCACTCGAGAACAGATCGAGACCTTCCCACAGCTTGGAGAGGACGTTTTTCGTTCCTTGCGCAGACTCCCCGGCGTTGCCTCGGGCGATATCTCCACCAAACTCCACCTCCGTGGGGGACGTGACCGAGAGGTCCTCTACGTCCTGGACGGGATGGAGTTGTATGAGCCCTACCACCTGAAAGACTTCGAGGGAACCCTTGGGGTCATCGACGTGAACGCCGTCGGCGGAATCGACCTCCACGCAGGAGGGTTTCCGGTGGACTTCGGAAACCGCATGGCTGGGGTCTTCGACATGGAGACCCGGCGGCCCCCTGAGGAAGGGATGCGGACCGCACTTGGGCTTTCCATCACCAATGCAAGCCTTTTGAGCCGGGGAGAGTTCGCACAGGGAAAGGGGCAGTGGCTTCTCTCCGCGAGACGCGGTTACCTGGACATCGCCCTGGCCATGACCGATGCGGATGACGACATCTCGCCGAAATACTACGACGTGCTGGGAAAGCTGGAGTACCAGTTGGGCTCGAAGCACGTGGTCTCCGCTCACCTTCTTCACGCCGGAGACGACCTGGAGCTCTCCCAGGACGCGCTTGAGAGCGGCAGCCACGGTCAGATTACTACCGGGTGGGGGAATACCTACGGGTGGCTGACCTGGAAAGCCTTCTTTTCCCCGCAGGTCCGAGCCAGGACCGTGGCGTCCGGAGGCCGAGTCAGCCGGAGTCGTAACGGGTTCATGGAGGAGTTGGGCCGGATCGTTGGACCCGAGGCCGCCTGGGTTTCGGACGAAGGAAGCTTCGACTTTCTCGGGGTGAAACACGAGTGGACGGTGGATTTCACCGACCGCCTCGCCGCCCGGGCCGGACTGAGCGCCAAGACGATGTGGGCCGACTTCGACTACCTCCACTGGGCCCGGAACCTGGTGACGGACTACACCTGGGAGCGGGTGGGCCAGACCGACAGCATCGAGGTTCGCCTGGCGCCCACTGGATCAGAGATTGGCGGATGGATCGCAGCCCGGTTCAAAC
>CBDUAX010000588.1:0-3129 GCA_965365235.1 uncultured bacterium | reverse complement strand
CCGGCTCCGTTTCTTCGAAGGTCTCCTCGGCCTCCGGGGCCTCGAAGACCGGCACGGCATCCTCGAACGCCTCTTCGGCCTCCGTACTCTCGTGGGGCGCTGTGGAGGTTTCTTCGACGAGAACCTCGGCTTCGGGGAGGACCGTGACTGGGTCCAGCGCCTCGGTCGAACCGATCAGAGGAAGGCCTACGTCGCCTTCGGGCCCAGGAACATCCACGAAGAAAACTTCCTCGCAGACGTTGCATTGGGCATGAACACCTCCATCCGGGACCTTCCGGTGATCTACCGGAAAGCGGGTCTTACATCCTGGGCACTCGACGGTCATGGCACGCGTCACTCTGAGGGGTGGAGTTGCTCTAGTTTCGCCGCGCTCACTCAGGGTCGGAGGTGGAGGTTGCCGCGTCTGGCGGGGTCGCACCGAGGGGAAGGCGACTCCGGCCAGTCAGTCCACGGCGGTCCACAACATAAACCGAGCCTGGAAGCGTTTTCGCATACGTCTTCATCTCCGCAGCCAGCTCATTCACCTGAGCTGTATGGGAGAAATCCTGCATGTAGTTGGTAACGACACCAATGGAAAGGGTCATGAGGGGAATCCTGTGGATTGTCCCCCGCCGGTCCTTCCCCAGGAAATACCCCGCCTTCCGGTCTTCCTCCGTGTACTGATAGGGAATCAACTCGTCGAAGAGTTGAATGATCTCGTCGCAAACGACCTCCAGGTACTCCACCGGGAGATTGAAGATAAAGTCATCGCCGCCGATATGCCCCACAAATCCACCGGGGGCGAGAGCACGCACTACATCCCTGAGAATCCGAGAGGTGAGAAAGATTACCGAGTCCCCGCAGTGGTAGCCGTAGCGGTCGTTGAATTCCTTGAAATGGTCCAGGTCGGCGTAGCAGACCGCGAAGGAGCTCCCGGCGGACATCCTTTCCGCCAGATCCCGCTCGATCTGAGCAGTCCCGGGAAGCCTGGTCGTAGGATGGACGTTCACGTCCCGGCGGGCTCGCCTCAGGACCAGTTCAAGGCGAAGGGATTTCTCCCGATCTGAGACCAGGTCGCTGACGACCTCATCGGCTCCGGCTTGCAGGGCGGCAGCGGGGAGTTCTCCACCTTCCGCGCCTCGGTCCGAGACCAGGACCACGGCGGGAACGATGGAAGTAAACGCATCCCCCTTCAGGGCCGCACAAAGCTCCAAAACCTCGTCAGAGCCAGAGGAGGCATCCAGGACGAGGCAAGCAGGAAAAGATCGGTTCAGAAGGGCCGACACCTCTTCCTGGGTCTCGACCATAAGGATATCAAGCCCGTGGGCCTTCCCGAACCGGCGAATGATCCCCGGGGGCGAACTCTTCCCTGAGCCGAAGTAAACGAGGGTGGTACCTGATGCCATAAGGCTCCAAGAGGAACGGGGGCGTAGGACGGCTCACGTTAAACCCGCCGGAGGCCGAGTGTCAAACCCCGCCAGGGTCGGAATTGGGCACCAGGATGAAGTCGATCTTCCGTTCGAGTCGATCCACTCGGGCGACCTGAACTCGCAGGGGATCCCCCAGACGGAACCGCCGACCCGATCGCTCCCCCACGAGGGCGTACTGGTCCTCGTGAAGGTTGTAGAAATCGTCATGGAGAGAATTGACGTGAACCAGGCCTTCAACGAAGTAATCGTCCAGGAGGACAAAGATCCCGAAGGTCGTGACGCCACTGACGGTTCCCGAGAACTCTTCGCCAAGATGGCGTTCCATGAACTCGGCCTTTTTCAGAGCGATACTGTCCCGTTCCGCATCCGCGGCCAAACCCTCCCGCATCGATGACCGCTCAGCAGCACGAGCGAGGGCTTCCCCACCCCAATCAGCCGGGATTTTCCCGTCTTCGATAAGAGCCCTTACGATAACGCGGTGGACCATGAGATCGGGGTAGCGGCGGATCGGGGAGGTGAAGTGAGTGTAGCTTGGAGCCCCGAGGCCGAAATGTCCGGCATTCTCCGGCTGATATCTGGCACGAGTCATGGCCCGCAAAACCACCGTAGAGACCAGAGCTGCTTCCGGCTTCCCTTCCACAGCCCTAAGAACCTTCTGAAGATCCTTTGGCTTAAGTCCCCTATTGGGAAGGGTATAGCCAAGAGTACCGAGGAATCGCTTGAGCTCCTCTGCACGGTCCGGTGCCGGCGATTCGTGGACTCGGAAGGGGATGGGCAGACTCCGCTTTCCGGCCTCCCGGGCCACCGTCTCGTTGGCCAGAAGCATGAAGTCCTCGATGAGGCGGTGGCTCTCGAGTTGCTCTGTCCTCTGGACATCCACCGGGATTCCGTCGGGCCCCAGGATGACCCTGGCCTCCGGGAGATCGAAATCCATAGAGCCTCGCTGGATTCGGATCTTTCGCAGCGCTCTGGCCAACTCGGCGAGTTTGCCCAGGGCGGCGTCGGTGCGCTTGTCGACACTTGCCTTCCCGGCCAGGACCTCTTGGACCTGTCCATAGTCCAGTCGGTGTCGGCTCCGGATCCGCGTCCGCTCGAACCGGTGCTTCCGAAGCTGGGCCTTCTCATCCAGAGTCGCGAAGAGGGAGATGGCCGCCCGGTCCACATCGGGCCTCAGGGAGCAAACGTCGGAGGAAAGGACGTGGGGGAGCATGGGTACCACCCGATCCACCAGATAGACACTGGTTCCCCTCCTCAGGGCCTCCACATCTACCGGCCCGCCCTTCTCCACGTAGTGGGAGACGTCAGCGATGTGGATTCCTACCTCCCACAGGCCATCTCCAGCCGGCTCCAGAGAGAGGGCATCGTCATGGTCTTTGGCGTCGGCTGGATCGATGGTGAAGATGTGGAGCTCTGTCCGGTCGGTCCTGCCCTCCCACCCCTCCCCTTCCCTGCGACGGATCGTCTCCTGCGCAGCTTCCTCCACTGCTTCGGGGAACTCGAGCTCCAGGCCATAGCCGAAGAGGATTGACAGCACGTCCACCCCGGGTTCCGTGATGGGACCCAGGATCCGTTCCACTTCCCCGGTGGGATTGAGTTTTCTGTCGCCGAAGGCGGTGATTCGAACGACTACGATGTCCCCGGTCCTGGCGTCGCCGGCATCGTCGTTCGGGATGAGAACGTCTCGAGAGAGGCGATCATCCAGGGGAACCACATATCCGAA
>CBDUAX010000587.1:0-3155 GCA_965365235.1 uncultured bacterium | reverse complement strand
AGCCGAGCGCTACTCTCTGGTTGCTTGCCTCCGCAGGTCTTCGAGCCTGTTGTGATAGTCGATCCGAACGGCAGCCACCAGATCGATGATGTCGGTAAGGGCGGTTTCCGAATGGAGGTATCCGCCGATCTCGTTGATCTTGTCGTCGTCCTCGTTGCTCCCCGTGATGGTTCCGCCGGTCCGGGGTTCGGTAAACTGGGCATCCAGTCCGTAGATGAAGTCCTGCCGGTCCCCCAACTGGATCCCGTGCTGAAGCTGAGCCGCCATCATCCGGGACTCGTCCACCACCGGCATCCCGGTCTGAAGGAGATAGGTGTCTCCGGCGTTGCTCTGGTTGAGGAAGAACTGGCCGAATAGGCGGTCTTTCGTAAACCGAGTCTGGAAGTACGAATAAGCCCAATCGTCGGCCTGGCCGGCCCCAAGCCCCGTCAGCTCGATGCTCGAGGCGAGGAGGTTATAGCCCCCAGCCACGATGATCTCGGAGTCCTCCGAGGGGCGGTGATCGAACCGGAGCTCACCTCCATACCGTTCCGCGGTGAAATCCCGGTTCCCGATGGCGGGGTTCGACGGATCCATGGCAATGGTCTCGAGAGGATCGATGTACTTCCAATCGTCTCCTTTGAAATACTGACCCGAGACCTTGATCCCGGTCCTGGGGTTGATGAGGTGAGAGGATCGGAAGCCAGTGTGGAAGATCCCACCCATGTCCGAATCCACGTCGTTCCCCGACCGAAATCCGGACGAAAAGAAGGCACTCGTTCCGGGATTGTCGATTGGGGATTTGGTGATGACGTGCATCACCCCGGAGGCGGAGTTCGGGCCATAGAGGGCAGCCCCGGGCCCCAGGGAAACCTCGATGCGCTCGATATCCAGGTCCGTGGTAGGGATCATGTTGTTGGCGTTGAACCGGAGGGACGGCACATGGGTGTACCGGTTGTCCGTCATGACCAGGAGGGCTCCGGAAAAGACGTTGTTGAACCCCCGGGTCACCACGTTCGACTGCGTAAGTCCCGTTTGGGCGATGTCCACCCCTGGGAGAGCTTTGACATGCTCCATGGGGGTCATGGCCACCCGCTCGCTAATGAGCTCAGCTCCCACCGTCTCGATGTGAGCCGGCGATTCGAGCGCTTTCTCTTCTTTCCGGCTCCCGGTGATCACAATTGGGTTCAGGGCGAAAGCGTGTGTTTCCATCGAAACGTCCAGCACGGTCGTTGCCCCGGCCTCGACCTGAACCCGGTCGAACGTCTCGGCTCCGTAGCCCACATATTCGAAGACGATGGAGTAGCGTCCGGGCGCCAGCGTAAATTGGTACGCACCGCGGTCGTTGGTGATGAGCCCTCCGGCCTGGACCTGCTCGCCCCATCCCCGCACCACGATCTGAGCGCCCGAGAGGGGCTCCCCTGTCCCCGCATCCACAACCGTCCCCGTCAACGTCCCCGTCTGCGCCGCCAGAGGCGGAGCACACACTAGGAAAAGGGCCGACACCAAAAGGCGCACGCCAAGTCGGAAGCGCATGGAAAAACCTCTCATTTTGAGAATACACTGATGAGGATTTGAGGTTGAAGCCGTCGTCACTCGGCTCTTCCTATGTTTCGGCGGACCCTGGGGGTAGATCCAACGGCCCTCGGCAGGACCCAGCAATGGGGGAAAGCATAAATTCGAGAACCCACCTATTATTGAGCGGCAAGGTACACCCCATGCTCAACTTGGGCAACGTTAAAGTCATCTTCAGTGAACATATGTTTTTTTGGTTTTTCTCTCCTCGACGCCCAGGATCGATAGGTCCGGCCCTCGAGCTGTCATCACCGTTGGAGGTTGAATGAAACCCCCTTCTCTCCTCCGTCGACTCCTTCTTCCGGGGTTCGTATTCCAGTCGGTGGTCATCGCCGGCGGATATGGGACCGGGAGGGAATTGGCTGAGTTCTTCCTCACCGAGGGCCCATGGGGTGGCCTTCTGGCCATGGGGCTGTCGACGGTTCTTTGGAGTCTCGTATGCGCGGTGACCTTCGAACTGGCCCGGGTTTCCGGTGCCTTGGAATACCGGAGCTTTTTCAAGGGGCTTCTCGGTCAGGGGTGGATGGTCTACGAAGTCGCCTACCTCCTGTTCATGCTCCTGATCCTTGCCGTCATCGCCGCAGCAGCAGGTGCTCTGCTCCAGGAAACCTTCGAGCTCCCCTACTGGGTCGGTGTCGTGGGAATCATGGTGGCTGTAGGCGGGTTGGTTTTTGCCGGGACACGTCTCATCGAAGGGGTCATGGCCGGGTGGTCCGTGGTTCTGTACGGCGCCTACTTCGCCCTCTTCGCTTGGTGTCTGGCACGGTTCGGTCCCGAAACCCGTGAGGCCTTCCGTGCCCCCCTGGGAGGATTGGGTTGGGGCACGGCCGGAATTCGCTATGCGGCGTACAACGTGGCCCTGATTCCTCCCCTCCTCTTTTCCATCCGACACCTGAAAGCCAGGAGAGAAACCCTCTGGGCGGGGGCTCTGGCCGGCCCCATCGCCATGATCCCCGGGCTTCTCTTCTTCTTCGCCATGGTCGGTCAGTATCCCACCATCCTCGACCGACCGGTACCGGCGAACGTTCTTCTGGAGCTACTTGGGAGCCGGACCTTCCAGATCATCTTCCAGGTTGTATTGCTGGGAACCCTCATAGAAACCGGGACCGGTCTCATCCACGGCTTGAATGAGAGGATTGCACACGTCTTCAAAGAACGAGGTCGGGAGATGCCTGGCCTCGCCCGGCCGGCGTTGGCTTTGGGGTCCTTGCTGACGGGAACACTCTTGGCTGGAGTCGGACTGGTAGACCTTATCGCCAGGGGCTATGGCACGCTGACCTGGGTGTTCTTTTTCGTTTACGTCCTACCCGTTTTGACCCTGGGGGTGTGGAAGATCCGCGGCTCGGCCTCGGGCCAGGCGGACGATGGCCCAGATGCCGGCCACGGGGCCCAGGGCTAGGACCGGGAAGGTCCAGGCCCACCCGGCGGTTTCGGTCAATATCGGCAGTCCCTGGATCGTGACCATGGTCAGGAGGAAGCCGAGTGATGTCTGGAGGGTCAGGGCGGTACCCACGGCCTCGGAGGGGGCCACCTCTGTGACGAGGGCACTGAATTGGGCCGAATCCGCAACCACGAAGAACCCCCAGACCCATGTCAGCGGC
>CBDUAX010000586.1:0-3165 GCA_965365235.1 uncultured bacterium | reverse complement strand
GGTGGAGACCAGGGACCCCTTTGTGTATCTGGCGATCCTGTTCACCCTGGGGTTCGCAGGACTCCTGGCTTGCATCCTCCCTGCCAGGGCCGCCACGAGGACAGATCCGGTGGAGGCCATGAGGAGCAGCTAACGGGCTTTCGGCTTTGATCCAGCAGGTTGCGCCGTCTTCAATTCGACCTCAGCATTCCCTCTGCTCCGACCTCTGGTGGACCCCGAACTCCAGTCGCAAGGGATACCCATGTCACACATGAGAACAACCAGTTTTGTCCGGTTCTCCCTGGTGGCCTTGTTGGCCTCTGTCACCGCCTGTGCTTCAGAAGGTTCTGAACACGCGGAGATCATCCAAGCGATTCTGGCGGAAGATCCCCTGGCCAACCCCCAGGCCACTTCCCTGTTTGGGGAGGCTCTTTTCGCCAATGAGGACACCACCGGCGCCATCGCCGCCGCCGATGAAGCCCTCCTTGAAGCCCCGGCTGATGTCGAGAAGATCATCGCCGCCGCACGGGTCCGCAGGAACTTCTGGCAATACCGGCAGGCCATGGCCCTCTATTCGCGGGCCATCGAGCTGGCACCCGATGACTGGCGCCCCTACCGATTCCGTGGGCACCGTCACATCTCTGTCAGGCAGTTCGACCAAGCCATTGTGGACCTCGAGAAGGCCCGGGACCTCGCACCTATGAACTGGGATGTGTCGTACCATTTGGGGCTGGCGTATTTCGTGAGTGGCCGCCTGGAAGAGGCCGCTGACGAATACGCTCGTTGCCTGAACCTGGCCACCGACCCGGAAGCAGTGGCCGCACAGACAGGGGATTTTCGGAGCTGCTCGGCCAACGGGGACGATCCGGAGTCGCTGGTAGCCATGACGGAGTGGGGTGTTCGTGCCGCCCTCCGAACCGGTAGGGAGACCGCCGCCAAAGCCCTGTTGGAGGCGATCCCACTGGACCTAGAGGTGGAGGAGAACATCGCATACTACCACGACCTTCTCCTGTACAAGGGAGCCAAGACCGTGGACCAACTCTTGAATCCAGGACCCGACGCCCCCTACCGGGCTGAGACCGTGGGCTACGGAGTGGCCAACTGGTACCTGGTGCAGGGAGATACGGCCCAGGCCATCCAGTTGCTGGAGGAGCTTGTGGAGGATCCGTGGTGGCCCGGGTTCGGCCGAGTGGCGTCCGAGGCGGAATTGGCGCGGCTGACCAGGAGGGGAAAAACAGGTGGGGCGGCCCGCTCCGGAAGCCGCCCCACCTTCGTGTCCTTCAGTTCCGCCGTTGGTAGGCCACGGCGCCCTTGACCAGGACCCTGGATACCCGCGTCGATGCCTCCGAAGGGTCGCCGTCGAAGAGAACCAGGTCGGCATCCTTACCCACCTCGATACTCCCAAGACTTCCATCCAGGCCGAGGATACGGGCTGGACCGATGGTAATGGCCTCTACCGCTTGCCGAAGGGTCAACCCATCTCGCATGGCACCTCTGGCCAAATCCAACAGGCTCGTCCGGGGCGCATTCCGGTCATCTCCCGTCACCAGAGCAAAAGGAATCGAGCGGGTCTGGAGGGCCGGGGCGGCTCCCGAATACCGGCGGCCGTGCTCCTCTCGCAGGCTGACGTCGCCCACCGGACCCAGAAGTACGGGTGAACCCGAGTCGGCCAGGCGATCCATCACCACAGTAACCTCCGCGGCGCCGACGATCCAAAGATCGAGTCCGAACTCCTCACCCAGCCGAAGGGCCGTCACCACCTCATCCGCGCGCTCGGCCGAGACAACTGCCGGAATTTTCCGGTCGAGGGCCAGAGCGAGGGCCTCCTTCTTGAGGTCCCGTGCAGGTGGATCTTCCCCAGAGGCCTCAGCCCGGTACCGATCCGCATCCACCAGAGCCTGGCGGATAAGGCCGACGTTGGCCATCCGGGTCGAAGGGAACCGGTTTGTTTTTCCGTAGGTCAGCTTGGCCGTTTCATCGAGGGAGAGAACCAGGGCTGAAGGAAAACGAACCAGCGCCTGTTCCACCGTCTCGGCCCAGAGTTTGAAGATCCCAGCCTGGCCACCTACTGAGTTGGCGTCCCCTGGTCCCGTATGCACCGTGGTCACCCCACCCTCGAGGGCACTGCGGACCATAGGATCATCCAGGTCGAAGGCGTCGAGGGCCCGCAGATGAGCCTGGTTGGGTCCTGAGGTCTCGTCCTGGTCGTCGTCGTCCGGATGGAGCCCCGACAGACCCAGAGTCGTTCTGGCATCGATAAGCCCGGGGGTCAAGAATGAGGTGTGGAGGGAGGGGAGATCCGCGGCGAAGACCCCCGGCGGTTCAAGAGTAATCGACGCGATCTTCCCATCCTGGACCAGGACGAACCGGGGTCCTACCAGGCCATCCGGAGTGGAGGTCAAGACCTCATCGGCCTGGATCAGAAGGGTTTGCCCGGCGATGAACCCAGGGGACCCCAGGAAAAAGAAAACCAACCCCGCCAGAAATCGGCGTAGGACGGGCCTGTCCCAGCGCCCCAGCGGCGAGGCGTGCCGGGGGAGAAGGCTGCTGGCAACGGCGCCAATCATGATCCGGCCCCTGCTGCCGCAAACACCACTTCCCCTTCCACGATGGTGTAGAGGACATGGGTGAAGGTGGACAAGGGATCGCCATCCAGAACCACGACATCCCCATCCTTCCCCACTTCCAAAGAGCCGACCCTTTCCTCCACGCCCAGGATCTCAGCAGGCACGATTGTCACCGACCGTAACGCTTCCATAGGGTCCATCCCGTACCGGACAGCGATCTGGGCGTGGTGCAGGTGATGCTTCTCGAAATCGCTGGCACTGTCCATGGTCAGGGCGACTTTCACTCCTTCCCTGGCCAGAATGCCCGGCGTGTGCAGGGCATAATTGGCAAAGCCGTAGATCATCGGCCCATAGGTGATGGTCACCCCCGCCGCCTTGATGTCATCGATCATCTTCCACCCATCGAAAGCATGCTCGATGTTCACCCTGATCCCGAATTCCCGGGCCATCTTGAGCGCGTACTGCATCTCGATTGCGGTCTGAGCATGAATGTGGGTGACAAATTCCCCCGTCAGCTGTTTTGCGATCCCCTCCAGCTGAAGGTCCCTCGCCGGTTCCTTCCCTTCCCTACCACCGGCCTCCCACCGCTCCCACTTGTCCAGGGATTCCCGTCCTTTCT
>CBDUAX010000585.1:0-3165 GCA_965365235.1 uncultured bacterium | reverse complement strand
CCAAGTGCCGTCCGCCCGCTGCCTGATATCCACGAACGAGGGCGTCTGCGGGAAGGTCATCCAGTACGAGATGGACCGGTTGTCGTTGTTCGTGAAGCCCCGCCCCGTCTCGCTGTGCACCGCGTTCATGTTCAGCTTCAGGGACGCCCGAGCCCATACGTTCTGGTCCAGGTTCAGGCGAAAAGACTGCTTGTCATAGTAGCTCCCCGTAATAATCCCCCCGTCATGCTTCACCAGGCCCGACGCGAAGTAGCGTGTGTCCTCCGTACCCCCGTTCACGCTCAGGGCCGTCTCGTAGGAGAGGGGCTCGTTGCCGGCGATCTCCTCCTCGTGATCGTAGTAGGAGTCGCTGCTCCAGTAGTCGGCGGCACGGGGTCCGAAGGCCGCCACCGCGTCGTCGAGGCTGGTGAACCGCCGTAACCCAAGAGTATTGGAGAGCTGGGAAACGCCAAAGCGCTGCGTGAGGTTGAACTCCGGCGCCCCGGAACGGCCGCGCTTGGTGGTGACGATGATCACCCCGTTGTTGGCCTTGGACCCGTAGATAGCCGCTGCGGCGGCCCCCTTCAGGATCTCGATGGACTCGATATCGTTGGGATTGAGGTCTGAGATACGGTTCGCGGCGTTGTCCTGCGTGGAGGAGAATCCAACCCCACCGCCGGAGCTGAGGATCACGTCGGCGCCGCCCTGGACTGCGATGTCACTCACGATCACCCCGTCAACAACGTAGAGGGGTGTCGCCGAGCCGATGATGGTGGAGACCCCCCTCAGGTTCACCTGGAGGCCGCCCCCCGGTGCGCCGCTGTTCGCCTGGATGTCAGCTCCGGCAATCTTACCCGCTAGCTGCTGCTCAAAGCTGGCGGCCGGGGCCCGATCCAATTCCTGGGCGCTCACCGTTGATACGGCGTTGGCCAGGTTACGTCGGGCCACCGCCGTTCGAGTCCCGGTGACCACGATCTCGTCCAGGTTCAACACGTCCATGGAGAGGGAAATGGAAATCTCGCTCTGGTCCGGCGTCACCTCGACGGTGTTCGTACGGCGACCGAGCATACTGGCCCGCAGCCGAACCGTGCCCTCAGGGATGATGAGGCGAAACCGGCCGTTCCGGTCGGTGAGAGTGCCCCGCTGGGTTCCCACCAACTGGATAGCCACTTCGGCTAGCGGTTCCTGCGTTTCCTGGGCGACGACCTGCCCTCCCACGGCCCGGTTCTGGGCCTGTGCAACACCGGCCGGAAGGAGAAGGGCGAGGGCGACAAGGAAGATCCAGCGTCCTGACGTATGCTGTCCCATGCTGCCTCCTTGGGAAAGAAAAGCGTAGGGTGGGAGTACCTCTGAGGGCGCAAAAGGAAAAGCGCCATTGCGCCCGCAGGGGACGGTCACCCTGACTCTCAACCGGGGGAGTTGAGCGTCGATGGAGGTGGGTGTGTCGATCTATTTCCTGCAGGCCCGGAACGGGATCTGCGCTGGTCCCCTTCCGAGCTGTCCAATCCGGGGGCAGTACTGCAAGAAAATTCTTAGGATACGGGATCTTATTCAGCCCCGGAGGGGGAGGCAAGGGGGAGTTTCCCCCGAAAGAATCCCCGCGGGTGTTGGTGGGGAGGGGCTCGCCTCGAGGTGCGTCAGCGACGGACGAGGGTGGAATGCTCCAGGCTCACGGCCAGGGTCCACAGGTATCGGTCGCCCTTGGCCAGCGGCACCGTCGGGCTCGGATAGGCGCTCCCCGAGCCCACCGGATCGGCCAGGAAAACCACAGAGACCCCGGCGGCGCCCACCACGGTGGGGATGGTGAAGGACCGACTCCCGTTCGTGGTCACCAAGCCCAGGCGCGTCACCGTGCCCCCGCGGCGTACGGAGATGGTCATGTCCGCCCAATTGCGGTTCTGGACTTCCAAGACCATGGGGCCCCGCTCGGCCCGCGCCACGAAAGGAGAGGCGCTGCGGCGCCCGCCACAACCAGTCGCCAACATGGCAACGGCGAGGAGGAACCCCGACGCCAGGCGGACGCGTATTGCCCGATTCTGCTTCAGCGTGGCCTTCAAAGGCGTCTTCCTATTCATTGGAGCCGGCGCATCCCACTCTGTCGACCATCTCGCTCAGAGGGGCGTCCCGCAGGATCTGGCCTTTGGGTAATATATATGCTTTCATCCTTCCGAATCTCCACCCGATTTGCCGTCGGGAGCCTCCAATCACACTATGGTGGGGATCCCGGGCATCCCTTCTGTGTCGATCGCCCTCACCGCCACCTTTCCAGGTCGGCCCCCAGCGGGCTCCAGAATGGAGGATCCACCATGCTCAGGCTCCCCCACATCCTATCCCTGGCTCTGGGACTCAGCGTGCTGTCCGCCGTTCCCGCCTGGGCCCAGCGTGGGCCTTTGACTCCGGAGCAGCGAACCCAACGGCTCACGACGGAACAAGAGCTTCGGTCGGTGGCGATCGTGGAGAGAAAGGTCATGATCCCTATGCGGGACGGGATCCTGATTCCTGCGGACATCTATCGCCCCAGGGACACGTCGAAGCGGTATCCAACCATCTGGGTTCGGACCCCGTACAACTTCAATTATTGGGACATCCAGAACGGGGTACCCCGAGACATGTCCAGGCAGCTCAACGCGATCCGCAGGGGGTACGCCTGGGTGGACATGCAAGAGCGGGGTCACTTCTTCGCCGAAGGCAACTACGATATCCTTGGCCCGCCCCTCACCGACGGGTACGACGAGCTCGAGTGGATCACCGGCCAGTCCTGGTCCAATGGGAAAGTGGGGACCACCGGATGCTCCTCCACGGCCGAGTGGCAGCCTGCTGTGGCGTCCCTGGGGCCTCCCGGCTTTGCCGCCATGAACGTCCAGGGATTCGGCGCCGGCGTCGGGCGGGTGGGGCAGTACTACGAGATGGGGAACTGGTACCGCGGTGGGGCCGTTCAGATGCTCTTCATCTCCTGGCTCTACGGGCAGCAGAACCAGGTGCGCCCCCTTTTTCCCCACAACACTCCCCGGGAGGACCTGGTCCGGGCTGCCAAGGCGTACGACCTGGCCCAGCATCTTCCCCCGGTGGACTGGGCCGAGGCATTCTGGACGCTTCCTGAGGAGGACATCATCGAAGCCATCGGCGGGCCCCGTGGCATCTTCGCCGATTCCATGCCCGTAGCCACCGGCGGAGCCATGATCAAGC
>CBDUAX010000584.1:0-3169 GCA_965365235.1 uncultured bacterium | reverse complement strand
TTTCCCTCGAGGCCGACAACCGCCTTGTCGATCTCATGGAGGTATCGCCGGGCATGGCTTTCCCAGGTGAAGCTTTTGTGGACCCCCGACACGCCGTTCTCCGACCAGCTGGCCCATCTTGACTTGTCAGTGAGTGATTCCAGGAGGGACCGGCCCATTGCGTCGGCGTCCAAGGGATCGATCAGCGCTCCGTTCTTGCAAGCTTCCAGGATGTCCTGGGGACCTCCGTCGTTGGTGGCCAGGATGGGTAGGCCGCTGGCAGCCGCCTCAATGAGCGTGAGGCCAAATGGCTCGGTCAGGGCCGGGTTGACGAACACCCCCCCGGATGCCGCTGCCAGGCGATAGAGATAGGGAACGTCATCGGGGCGATGGGCTTTTGGATAAGCCACCGATCCGTAGAGGTCGAATCGGTCGATAAGGACCAGGATGTCCGTCAGAACCCTTCGGGCTCCGGCGGGCATCTCCCGGATGTCGTCACGGTTACCCATGACCAGAAGAAGGTTCGCCATTTCTCGGAGGCGTGTGTTCTGGCCGAAGGCTTCCACCAGGGTGGTGAAGTTCTTCCTCTCATCGGCCCTGGCCATGGCCATGACCAGGGGTTTGTAGGGATCGTTCAGGAATCGCCTCACATCTTCGACGACGGGGGCGGGCTCTTCCCCCTCGGTGGGAGGAGAGAATCTGCTCAGATCGACCCCCGGTGGGATCACGACCTTTCGCCTGGGTTGGTAGTGGTCGTATAGCTCGTACTGTTCCCGGACTTCTTGGCGGGTACTGGCGATGACCAGAGCAGCGGTCTCCAGGGCGCCCTCCTCCGCTTCGATCCGTTGGGTAAAGTTGTACCGCTCCTCCAGGAGCTCGGAGGCCTGTCCCTGGCCGGAAAGGAGAGCCCTCTTGACCCGACCCAACGAATGGCCTGTAAACAGGAAGGGGATTCCGAGGATCTTCGCCACCTGGGCCCCAACCAACCCCGCATCGGCATAATGACCGTGGATCACGTCTGGTGCTCTTCCCCGGGCTCGCACCAGGCGCATGATCTGATCCACCATAGAGGGGAGATAGGGCCAGAGCCGTTCCTTTCGGAGGTACCTCCGGGGGCCGAAGGGGAGGCGGATGATCCTCGCTCCCTCGGCCAACTCCTCCCTGGGTTCCGCGTAGCTCGGATCGACCCGTTTGTCCCAGACCTGCCGGGTCAGGACCTCAACAAGCTGGACCTCAGGTTGTTTCGCAAGGATGCGGGCCTGGTCCAGCACGTAGAGGACTTGTCCGCCGGTATCGGCGTCCCTCCCAAGCTCGATATCGGCACCCCGGATCAGGCCGTGCACGCTGAGGGACATGATATACAGGCCCTGGGAATCAGCCCACGGGAAGGTCTCACGTGGCATGGGACCACCTTTCCAGGTGCTCTTGATACAACCCCCGGTCTTCTGAGGTCGCCCCACGAAGAGTACAGAGATCTGCCGCGAAGGCCGTAGCGCGAGAAAGGGTGATGGTCAGGGGCCAACCGGCGTGGGATCCCAATGCCAACACGGCCGTGAACGCATCGCCGGCACCCACCGGATCCACTACGTCGATGCCACCGGGCGACTCCTGGCGGTGGGATCCATCCTCGTCCAGGGCCAACGCACCCTGAGGACCGAGCGTAACCACGAGATTCCGGATCTGGAACGTGTCCTTGATGGCCAAAGCCGCCGCCCATAGCCGGTCTTCTGTGTCCACCGGGGAATCGGCGATGAGCTCGGCTTCTTCCCGATTGACCTTCACCCATTCACAGCCCCTCAGGTGCGTTGACACCAGATCCCTGGTCCACCACGGGTCTCGGAAATTCACATCCAGTAGGGTCGGGGTCGCTAGGGTGTCCTTCAAATAGTCCAGGGCCTCGGCAGCTGTTGGGTGCCTGATGCCCAGGGTACCGTGACAGATCAGATCGGGCGGCCTCTCCAGCCCCTCTTGGGGCAGGCCCGACGTGTAGATGAAGTCGTAGGCCTGCCCGGCTTCGATCTCGTATCGGGGCTCTCCACCCTCCACCGTCGCCGTTACCCTTCCTGTCGGTCGGGTTGGATGAACCTGTACCCCTGAAGTGTCCATCCCCCAGGCCGCCATCCTCCGCACGATCTCAGAACCCTCCGGGTCCTCACCTACCGCTGTGACCATGAGAGGACAAGCCTTGAACCCCTGGAGGTGCCAGGCGACGTTGAAAGGGGCGCCCCCCAGGACCCTCGTCCCGTCCGGGAAGTGGTCGAAGAGGGCCTCGCCGAAGATCAGTGGCCGAAAATCAGCCAACAAAAGCTCCTTTCCTGGGCTTCCGGGGTGCCTTCACAGGGACGGTGGAACCAAAACCTCCGCCGTGTTGGGTGTTCCCAGCAAAATCGATTCTCAGGGAGAAGGTATGTTTCAAAGTAAGGCTCAGGTCATCAATGGAAAGCTCCCCGGTCCGGGACTCGACGTACGGTTGAGCCTGATTGGGGGTCCTGGCGGTTGGTCCAATGGGGGTGCTGGTGGCTTGTCCAAATTCGCAGAGGAAGAGGAGTGCACCAGTGGCTGATCAGAGCTTCCTTCTTGCGAGCGATATGGACGGGACGGTCATTCCTATGGAGGAAACGGCGCAGCGGGCGACGGAGCTGGCGTCCTTCAAGGGGGCAATCGAAGCGGACCCCACCGTCGGTCTGGCCTATGTCACGGGAAGGGACCTTCCATTGGCCCAGAAGGGGATCGAACAGCATCGCCTCCCAGCCCCGGACTACCTGGTCTGCGATGTTGGAACCTCAGTATACCAGGCCACACCCGAGGGCTTCCGAGAGGACCCCGACTATGTCCAACTCATGAGGGAGGCCCGGGAGGGGCTCGATGTGCGGGAGGTTCACGAAGAACTGGCTCACCTGCCACACCTCCTTCTTCAGGCGGAGGAAAAGCAGACCGAGTCGAAGCTCAGCTACTATGTGAAAGACGGATGGGATCACGCGGGCGCGGTGGAGGCGGTGGAGGGAGTCCTGGACGGTCTCGGAGGAGGAATCCAGGTGGTCTACAGTGTCGGCGCGCCACATGGCACGGGCCTGGTGGATCTTCTCCCGGAAGGCGTCGCCAAGGATTTCGCACTCCGGTATCTCCATGGGAAGACCGGTGTGGACGAAGCTTCAGTCGTCTATGCGGGCGATTCCGGAAATGACCTGGC
>CBDUAX010000583.1:0-3170 GCA_965365235.1 uncultured bacterium | reverse complement strand
CGATGCACGCCTCGAACTCTTTGATCGCCCGAGCCAGAGACTGAGGCCCGAAGGTAGCCAGCGCGTACCGGCCTCTGAGGAATGCCTCATACGCGGACAGCTTGGTGGTTGGAACCTCCGGCTTGACCTCAGCAGGCTCCCCGCCGCGTAGCCGTTCGGTGACCTGCTCTGCGATCTCCTCCTGGATTTGAAAAACATCCCCGAGGTTCCGATCAAATTGCTGTGACCAGAGATGGAACCCATCGGTGGTATCGATAAGCTGGGCGGTGATCCGGAGAGTACCGCCGGCTCGGCGCACGCTTCCCTCGATGACGTGGGATACGTTCAGGCGGGCGCCGATCTCCCTGACGTCGATCCGCTCGCCCTTGAAGGCGAATGCCGAGGTCCGGGCAGCGACCCGGAACCCAGGCTGTTTGGCCAAGGCATTGGTCAACTCCTCAGCCATCCCGTCGGCGAAGTAGTCCTCCTCGGTTTCAGAGCTCATGTTATCGAAGGGAAGCACGGCAACCGACTGGCCGGTCTCGGGCGGGGACTCACCGGGCACACGGGTGTCTTTCTCTTTTTCCTCCGGGGTCACACCGGGAGGTGCGGGTTCGCCTCGCTGAAGAACTCCACTATCTGGACGTACCTCATACGCCCAGGCCAGGACCAGGGCGATGGGGAATCCCACGACGATCAATACGATGACGAGGCGGGCGGCGGTGCCTGGAAGGTTGAAGGCGCCGAACAGGTCCGGAACGCCAAGGGAAATGCCCGTGCCCACCGCAGCGTAAACAGCTGCGACCTGGTAGACCTTCCTCCGTTTCAGCTCTGACAACAAACCAGAGATCCTCGATGCCATTTTCCCTGGCTCCGGTATTGAGGGTGTGCCAGGAACTGCCAGGCGTCCCTGGCGAAGATCCTATCCCTAAGGATGAAATAGCAAGGAAGTCGGGGGGCACAAACCCCTTCAGCATCGTCAGGATCCACCCAGTCCAGAGCAGGAAGACCGGATCGAGTCTTTTTGAACCCCCGCTCCCTCACAGGCGATGGAAGAAGGCCGGGTTGGTCCCCTGACAGTTTGCCGTTCTGCCCGTCGCCCCTAATCGGAACGTTCCGTATGGCTCCCGGGCTGGGCCCGACCCTCACCCGGGGCGAAAACCGCGGCCCCGGCCAGTAGGAGAAGGGCCCACCTGACGGGCTCCCCATACCGAGGCATATAGGCCACCACGTAGTAGACCAGTGGATAGGTGGCCAGGGGAATCAACAAGGCTGCCCGTTGGGGCATCTTCATGGTCGGAAAGGCTCGCCAACCACCTATGAGCGCCAGGAGTGAGAGAAGGAGGTAGGGTGCAGCGCCGGAACCCTTGTGAAGGGGGCCGAACCAGAAGTAGAGCACTCTGGTTCCCGTCAGTCTCAGAAACTCCCCAGGATTGGCCCTGATCCAATCCACGGCCTCCCGCTGTTTCTCCGCCATGTAGGGGCCTTCCCCCAGTTCCAGGACCCGCTCCGCCTCGGCTCGGTCGGTTCGAGGATGCTGAAAGGACCTCCGGGCGCTTGATACGTCGATGTCGGCATGGGCTCCATCGTGGTTTCCCACGTAGAGTTCCAGCCCCAGGTTGCCTCGGATGAAGAAGAGTTGGTGGAAGGTGGTGTAGTTCCGGACTCCCCAGGGCAGGCAGGCCAGCAAGATTCCCAAGGCCATCAAACCCACCCGCCACCAACTCCTTCTGCCGCGCCACCACCATAGCTCGAAGGTCAGATACCCAAGGACCACGGGAAGAAGAACCGGCTGGAGGTGGAAGGAAGCTCCCAGGGCCACTCCCAGCAGAACGAGACGCCCCTTTCGTCCTCCCGACTTGGCGTCACCTCGCCACCGAAGGCAAAACCCGATGCTGGTCATTGCCAGGGCCAGCGCCGAGAGAGACTCGAGCTCAGAGGGGAAGGTCACGAAAAGAGCCCCCACCACCCCTCCAAATACTCCCGCCCTCCGTCCGACTCCGAGGGATTCGCCTAGCCAGGGCATCAGGGCCCAGAGGGCGCTGTAGGCGACTACCACCAGGAACCATCGGACCATCCCGCCCACCATACCGGTTCCCAGAACCCGATAGACGAGGCTCATCGCTGCCACGTACAGGGGCGGCATGTGGGCCGTAGGACCCGTGGGAATCAGGTAGGGGTCAGCGAATTCCCCCGTCGTAGCCAGGGAGATTGAAACGGCCCCCGTCTCCCAGTTCGGGTTGGGAGGAATCAGGTCCTGGGGGATGAGGAGCAAGCTCCCCAGCCGGAGGGACAGACTCAGGACGAATAGGAGCAAGGACGTTCGCATCGTGGGGCCTATGGTACTCCGGCGAATTCACTCACGGCAATGGATCGGCGTTCGTTTGTCATATGAGGTCAACAACCATCGCCGGCCTGTGCTTACCGACGCCTCTGAGCACCGGCTGGCGCCCCTTTCGGCCTCACTCCAGTTTGTTGCCAGGATCCACCATAGAGAATGGGAGTGAACAATGAGGACCACAGCCGCTGCGCTGGTGCTACTCCTGGTCGGATGTGCTTCCCCGGGACCCAGGTCGTGGACCGACCGGGATCGACCCTTCGACCTCCTCATCGCCAACGGGCGGATTGTCGATGGAACCGGGAATCCCTGGTTCCACGGAGACATTGGGATTCGTGGGGATCGGATTGCCGAAATCGGCCATCTAGAAGGCCGGGACGCCCGGCGCACCATCGATGCGGGGGGGAGAGTGGTGGCCCCTGGATTCATCGACCTCATGGGCCAATCCAGCCTGGTCCTGATCACCGACCCTGCAAGTGGGGAAAGCAAGCTCCGACAGGGGATTACCACCTACCTCTCGGGAGAGAGTGGATCTGCGGCGCCACAGAATGACCAAACCCAACGCAACCCACCGGTCCTTGGGGGGGACACCCTTCGCTGGAGGACGTACGACGAGTACTTCCGCCTCCTGGAAGGGCAGGGAATCCCCCTGAATGTCATCCATAACGTGGGCCTCGCCCAGGTCCGCCGTGTCGTGCTGGGAGATGGGGATGTCCAACCCACGCCTGCACAGCTGGATGAGATGAAAGCACTGGTTCGACAGGGGATGGAAATGGGAGCCGTGGGGGTCTCCATCGCTCTGATCTACCCCCCGGCCGTCTACGCCAGTACCGAGGAGATCACCGAGTTGGCC